>CAMWTG010000077.1 GCA_947177115.1 uncultured Clostridia bacterium | reverse complement strand
TTGGTGGAGATAAGCGGGATCGAACCGCTGACCTCTTGAATGCCATTCAAGCGCTCTCCCAGCTGAGCTATACCCCCATATTCAACTTGGCTTGCTGTGTTTTCCGCTTCACAACGGAGTTTATTTTACAGCAACCACTAGAATTTGTCAACCATCAAATTCACTAAACCACATTCGAATTTTAAGCTACCCTTTGAGCACATCGCCGACTCAATAACGCGCAGGCACCCCATCTCAACGAATACATAACTATTAGCAGATCTCTCCGGATTTGTCAACACCAATTGCTAAAAGTCACGGCAAATGCATAGATAAACGACCACATTTTTTCCAATACGTACCTTCTCCATGCATTTGCCGTGCAAAAAAGCCATTGGGGAAATCAATTCTCAGATTTTCGATCAGCCTGCGCCTCTTCCCAGAACAGCGCGTCCAGCGTTTTATCCAATGCGCGGCAGATGGCAATGCACAGGTTGATGGTGGGGTTGTAGTCCCCCTGCTCAATGGCGTTGATCGTCTGGCGGGAGACGCCTACCAGGTCCGCTAAGGCCTGCTGGCTTAGCCCCTTGGCCGCACGGGCGGAGCGGAGACGGAGATTTTTCATTCTCCACCATCCTCCGTGTCCAGCCGGCTCTCCGCCAGCTTTCGCCTGTGCCGCGCATAGAGCATCAGACTGCCCAGGATCACATAACTGAATCCCAGGAACAGCTTTGTGGCGGTCATGGCGCCATCGGCCTGGGATTCCAGGTCCGACCCGCCAAGAAGGACCCAGCAGGCCCCTAATGCAAGATACATTATGATCTGGCTGCGCTCGTTTCCGCCCTGGTTGAACCCTAACATAGCTCCCCGCAGGATGCACTCCCCGCTCCATACCACTACCGCCAGGGTCAATCCGCCTATCAGCAGCGTCAAGGTACGGCTCTCCCAGTGGAGCACCTCCACAAACTCCAGAACCAGCCAAACCAGCAGATAGCCACCCAGCACGTATAGCGTGTGCCTGCTGGCCTCCAGGCGGATCAGCTTCTGGCGCTCGTCATATTGGGCCTTGGAGTTATCCAGTTCGCCGCGCTTGGCCTGCTCCTGCTTCTCCATGTAAATCCCCGCAGCCAGCGGGACGAGCCAAACCAGAATGGCGAAAACGGCCAGGACAGTGAGAAGAACTTTGTCCGATGTGCTCATAGTGCCTCCTCCTCTCTCTCCGCATGCTTTTCCCTCCGCCACTTATAGAGCAGGACGGCCCCAAAAATCACCATATCCACACACACAAAGATGAACGGGACCCATGACGCGGTAATATCGCTGTCACAGAGGCTACGGACAACCTCCGCCATTGGCAGGGAGAACGTGATCACCATGACATCGGCATCCTTCCGCTTGTCCTTCCAGCTGGAAAATCCATTGTGCAGGATGCAGTCCGATGCCCATGCGCACCAGGTCAGCAGCATTGCGCATAAAACCAGGTCCAGGACCGATTTCGTCCAATCAAACCAGCCAAGTTGATTGATAATTGCCCACAGCACCAGGAAGAACAGCAGCACATACATGGCGTGGCTCCCGGCCCGCAGGCGGGCCAGCTTCTGGCGCTCATCGTAGGCGGGCGGCTCGCCGCGCTTCTTCTGGCCCTCCAGCTCCAGGTGTATACCCAAGGCGATCGGCCAAATGAAGGCTGACAGAACAAAAATAAACAGCAGGATGGTAATGAACGCTGCAGTTTCTTTTGACATGAGCTGCATCTCCTTTCTGTTGCTATTGTAAAACATATTCGTCTGTTTGTCAAGTATATTTTACACTTCTCCTTTTCCTGCTCTCTCTTCCTATGGGCACCGGCTGTCACCGTGTTCCGACTCCCCTCCCGCAGCGGCGGGTACTGCCGCCCGCTTCTGACGGAAAATGCCGGTGATCGTGCGGGCGAGCAATGCTCGCCTCTACACGGATGCTCGGCTTTAAAGATCGTGTGCTATTGTTGTTGTAGGGGCCGATGTCCCCATCGGCCCATCTTGCTGGAACTGCCGCTCTGCTCTTAAAACGGCCCGATGAGGACATCGGGCCCTACAAATAGGGTATCTCCTAAAAATTGATTTCTCTGATCGCTTATCTCCAGGACTTCCCTTTTCCTCCATCCTGTGGTATACTATATCTGCCGAACCTGAAGCTCGGATATATGCCATGTTTTGCAGCTGCCAGCCTTTGCAGCGGCAAGAAAGGAAGAACGATGAAATTTTCAGAGATGCCCTATACCAGGCCCGACCTGGAAAAAATCAAGGCCGATGCCGGCCGGCTGCTGGAGCAGATCCAGTCCGCCGCCGCCGCGGAGGCGCAGATCAGCGCTTACCTGGCCTATGAGGAACTCAGCAAGCAGGTGGGCACGGACTGCTCCATTGCCTATGTCCGCCACACCATCGACACCAAGGACGAATTCTATGAGAAGGAAAGCGATTATATCGATGAGATCAGCCCTGCTATCCAGGAGCTGGATCAGAAGATCAACCTGGCCCTGCTGAGATCCCCCTTCCGCCCCCAGCTGGAGGAGCGGTTCGGGACGCTGCTGTTTAAAAACCTGGAGATCTCCGTGCGGTGCATGAAGCCGGAGATCATGGAGCTGATGCAGGAGGAGAACAAGCTCACCAGCGAGTATCAGAAGCTCTATGCCTCCGCCGTGGTGGAGTGGCAGGGCGAGATGCTGCCGCTGCCCAAGCTGGGGCCCTTTATGCAGGATCCTGACCGGGCCGTCCGCAAGGCCGCTTATGAGGTCCGGGGCCAGTGGTTCGAGGACCACCGGCAGCAGCTGGACGAGCTCTACGACAAGCTGGTGAAAAACCGGGACGCCCAGGGCAAGGCCATGGGCTATGAGAACTTCATTCCTCTGGGCTATGACCGCCTGGGCCGCAATTGCTGGGGCCCCGAGGAGTGCAAAGCCTTCCGGGATCAGATCGCCAGGGACCTGGTGCCCATTGTGGCCCGGGTGAAGGAGGACCAGGCCAAGCGCATCGGCGTGGACAAGCTGAAGATCTATGATGACGTGCTGATGTTCCCCGATGGCAACGCCAAGCCCCAGGGCACGTCCGATGAGATCCTGGCCGCCGGCCGGGAGATGTACCACGCCCTCAGCCCGGAGACGAAGGAGTTCATCGACTTCCTCTACGATGGCGAACTGCTGGACGTGCTCAGCAAGGAGGGCAAGGCCCCCGGCGGCTACTGCACCGACTTCGCCGCCTACAAGGCCCCTTTCATTTTCTCCAACTTCAACGGCACCAGCGGGGACGTGGACGTGCTGACCCACGAGGCGGGCCACGCCTTCGCCTTCTACCGCGCCGCCCGGAAGGGCTACCTCTCCTCCCTCATGAGCCCCACCATGGAGGGCTGCGAGACCCACTCCATGTCTATGGAGTTCCTCACTGCCCCCTGGCATGAGAAATTTTTCGGCCCCGCTACCCGGAAGTATGAAATCGGCCACTGCGAGGACGCCCTGATCTTCATCCCCTACGGCTGCATGGTGGACGAGTTCCAGCATATCATGTATGAGCGCCCGGAGCTGACCCCCGATGAGCGCAACCAGATCTGGCTGGAGCTGGAGAGGAAGTACCGCCCCTGGATCGACTATGAGGATCTGCCCTCCTACAGCCGGGGCGCCCGCTGGCAGCAGCAGCTCCACATCTATCAGAGCCCCTTCTATTATATCGACTACTGCATGGCCCAGACCATGGCCTTTCAGTTCTGGCTGGCCTCCTTGGAGAACCGGGAGGAGGCATGGAAGAAGTACCTGGCCTTTGTGGACCTGGGCGGCACCAAAACCTTTGAGGAGCTGGCCCACGGCGCGGGGATGAAGGTCCCCTACGACTCCGGCTGCATCAAGGATATCGGCGGAAAGATCGCCAGGTGGCTGGACGAAAACCCGCTCTGATACTTTATCCTCGGGACTAAAGCCACCGTTGTTCCTAAATTTCTGCCCGGTAGCGATATTGCACTTTTAGTCAGTGAATCGTATTACCACACACCTCACGTGTTTCCTGCTTTTTATTCGGGATCACTATAAAACAACACCCGCGAGGGATTTTAAGGGACTTTTAGTCCCTTAAAATCCCTCGCGGGAAAAATATTACTCCGGCCCCTGGCAAAAGCCAATCAAACCGCGATCTGCTCCATAACGAAGCACTCGATAATGTCGCCTTCCTTGATGTCGTTGAACTTCTCGATGGACATACCGCACTCGTACCCGGAAGCGACCTCCTTGACGGCGTCCTTGAACCGCTGCAGGGACGCCAGCATCCCCTCGTGGATGACGATGCCGTCCCGGACGATGCGCACCTGGCAGGACCGCTGGATCTTGCCGTCCTGCACATAGCACCCGGCGATGGTGCCCACACCGGACACCTTGTAGGTCTGCCGCACCTCGGCGTGGCCGATGAGGGCCTCCCGGAACTTGGGGGCCAGCATGCCCTTCATAGCGGCCTCCACCTCGCCAATGGCATCGTAGATCACCCGGTACATCCGCATATCCACGTTGCTCCGGGCAGCGCTGTCCCGGGCCGCAGGGTCGGGACGGACGTTGAAGCCAACGATGATGGCCTTGGACGTGGAGGCCAGCATCACATCGCTCTCGCTGATGGCGCCCACGCCGGAGTGGATGACCCGCACCCGGACCTCCTCGTTGGAGATCTTCTCCAGGCTGGCCTTCACCGCCTCGGCGGAGCCCTGGACATCGGCCTTGACAATGATGTTCAGGTCCTTGACCTCGCCGGCCTGGATCTGGCTGAACAGGTCCTCCAGAGAGACCTTCTGGATGGGGGCGTTGGCCTTGGCGCGCTCCTCGGCCTTGCGCTGCTCCACCAGCTCACGGGCCAGACGCTCATCGGCCACGGCGTTGAAGGGACTGCCCGCGCCGGGCACCTCGCCCAGGCCCGTGATCTCCACAGGCACGGAGGGGCCGGCCTCGGTGATACGGTTGCCCTTATCGTCCAGCATGGCGCGGACGCGGCCCACGGCGGTACCGGCAATGATGATGTCCCCGGAGCGCAGGGTGCCGTTCTGCACCAGCAGGGTGGCCACGGGGCCCCGGCCCTTGTCAAGACGGGCCTCCACCACGGTGCCCTGGGCGGCGCGGTTGGGATTGGCCTTCAGCTCCGCCACCTCGGCGGTGAGGGTCACCATCTCCAGCAGGTTGTCGATGCCCATGCCGGTCTTGGCGGAGATGGGGCAGATGATAGTCTCGCCGCCCCAGTCCTCGGCCACCAGCTCGTGCTCGGTGAGCTGCTGTTTGATCCGCTCAGGGTTGGCCTCGGGCTTATCCATCTTGTTGATGGCTACGATAATGGGGATATTTGCCGCCTTAGCGTGGTTGATGGACTCGATGGTCTGGGGCATGATGCCGTCCTCAGCAGCTACCACCAGGATGGCGATGTCCGTCACCATGGCGCCCCGGGCCCGCATGGAGGTGAATGCCTCGTGGCCGGGGGTGTCCAGGAAGGTGATGGGCTTGCCATTGATCTCGGTCTGGTACGCGCCGATATGCTGGGTAATGCCGCCGGCCTCGCCCTTGGCCACGCTGGCGGAGCGGATATAGTCCAACAGGGAGGTCTTGCCGTGGTCCACGTGGCCCATGACCACCACCACGGGAGCCCGGGGGACCAGATCCTCCGGCTTATCCTCGGCAGTGTCGATGAGCTTCTCCTCAATGGTGACAACGACCTCTTTTTCCACCTTGCAGCCCATCTCCTCGGCGGTGATGGCGGCGGTATCAAAATCGATGATCTGGCTGAGGGAAGCCATGACGCCGTTCTTCATCAGGCACTTGACCACCTCGGCCCCGGTCTTCTTCATCCGGCTGGCCAGCTCGCCCACGCTGATCTCATCAGGGATCTTGACGGTGAGGGGCGTCTTCTTGGCGATCTCCAGCTGGAGGCGGCGCATCTTCTCGGCCTCCTCCTGCTTGCGCTTGCTGGAGAAGGACATCTGGCCCCGTTTCTTGCCGCCGGCGTTGCGGAACTTCTCCTTGTTCTGCTCCCGGTCCCGGCGTCCCCCGGCCCCGCCGCTACGCTCAGCCATATCCTGGAGCTTCTCATCGTACTTGTCCAGGTTGACGTTGGTGGCCTTGCGGGTGTCCACCACCTTGGTCTTGGGCACCCGGGAGGCGGGCTGCTGGGGCTGCGCCTGGGCGGCGGGCTGGGCTGCCTTCTGGGGCTGCGCCTGCTGGCCCTGCTGGGGACGCTGGGGCTGGGCGGACGGTCCCTGCTGGGGACGGGGCCCGCTTTTGCCGGCAGCCTGAGGCTGCTGGCCTTTCGGCGCATCTTTGGCGGGCGCCGCCGCTTTTTCCGCAGGAGCCGGGGCGGACTTCTCCGCAGGAGCAGTGTCCGCATAAATGGTCTTGATGTCGCTCACCTGGTTATGCTGGGTGAGGTACTCAAAGACAAAATTCAACTCCCTGTCATCCAGATTTTGGCCGGACTTTTTTTGTGTGGAGAAATGCGTGCCAAGGATCTCAATGATCTGCTTGGTCTGCATCCCGAAGTCCTTTGCCAGTTCGTTTACCTTATACTTATTCACAATACCCAATCAGGCCACCTCCAGTGTGTGATTCCGGTTTGTACACCATAACACACGTCCGGGGACTCCCGCTCAAGGGGGCCTCCGTTCCGCCGGGGTCCCCAGGCGTGCGTTATGGTGGGATGGTTATTTCTTCCTATATTTGACCGGGGGACGCTTTGCGCCGCCCCGCTGCTGCCGCTGTTTCGATGTTTTCTCCCGCCGCTGGGCGGCGCGCTCCGCCTTCAGGCGCAGACGGTCCGCCATCTCCGCATATTTCTCCGGCTCGGCCTGGGCCAGCTTCTGCACAATAGTCCGGGCCAGGCCCAGGTCGGTGACAGCCGCCATGGCGCAGGACTTCCGCCCCAGCGCCGCGCCCAGTTCCTCCTTGGAGCAGGGAAGCTCCGCCAGCAGGCACTGTCCCTCCTCCGCAAAGTGGGAGGCACGCCGCTGGGCTCCCTCCCCGGCATCTGCGGCAAGGAGCAGCAGGCGGCAGCGCTTGTACTGGCAGGCATCGCCCGCCGCCTCGTCGCCTACCTCCAGGCGTCCGGCCCGGAGGGCCATGCCGGTCATCAGAAGGACATCGTTACTCATGGTTTTCTTCCCTCATCTGCTCTTCCAGCTGGCCGTAGACCTCGGGGGGGATGGCCGTGCTGAAGGCCCGCTCCAGGGCACGGGACTTCTTTGCCTTGGCAAGGCATGCTTGTTCGGGGCACACATAGGCGCCCCGACCGGGCTTTTTCCCCTTGAAGTCCAGGGATATCTCCCCCTCCGGGGAGCGGACTACTCTTATTAAATCTTTTTTGTTTTTCATCTCCCGGCAGCCAAGGCACTGGCGCTGGGGGATCTTTCTTGGCTTCTGCATAGCAGTCTCCTTCTTTGCCGCCGCTTCGCGGCGGCAGGGCAGTTGGTTCTCTACCCGGCCTGGGACCTGCGCGGCCCCGGACCCCGCGCCTACTTTTCGCCCACGCGAAAAGTAGGCAAAAGCGTGCCAGAACCTACGGTTCTGGACTCCCTGGGGCATCGCGCGGAGCGCGATACCTTATCACGGGGGAATTTTGTTTTTTGCGCTTATCCTGGGGTCCGTCCGACCTACCGGACTGCGGGGGCGGTTTCGCCTGCCCTGCGCCTATTTGAGGATGTCGACTTGACCCCTACCGTCACACGCGCTGGATCTCCTGGGGTGATTGGTTGATAGCTGGTCCTTCTATCGCCAGACTGTCGTGTAGGGGCGAGCATTGCTCACCCACTATCTATCGGGCACCTGCGAGGCGCCGTATCTGCACCCCCATTGCAGGATGCGGCAACCCCGGCGCATCGCTTCGGGACTTACCGGTCCAGCTCAAAGGGGACGGGCTCCGGATAGCGCGTGCTGTTGAGGGCGGCTTTCCTGGGGATCACCGACTCCATGTCAATGCCATAGCAGTTGGCGATAGCCAGGGCATAGTACATCACGTCCCACAATTCCTCATCAATGGTCCCTCTGATGTCCTCCGGCGATCGAGGCCGCTGCTCCTTGCGTATGGCGCGGGCCAGCTCGCCGGTCTCCTCCGACAGCCTGATGAAATAGTCCTTCACCAGCTCCGGGTGGTAGTCCTTGGACTTGATATAGGACTGCAAATAGGCGATGGAGATCCTTCCGTCCACCAGGTCACACCTCCGGCTCCTGATAGGACTGGGGCTTGATATCGATCTTATACCCGGTCAGCCGCGCTGCCAGCCGGGCGTTCTGCCCTTCCTTGCCGATGGCAAGGGAGAGCTGATCGTCCGGAACGATCACCCGGCACATTTTCCCCTCATCGGCAAGCTGAACCTCCACCACATCGGCGGGGGCAAGAGCCGCCGCGATAAACTCGGCGGGGTCTTCGCTGTACTTGATGATATCGATCTTCTCCCCCCGGAGCTCGTTGACGATATTCCCCACCCGCTGTCCGGCGGGGCCTACGCAGGCCCCAATGGGATCCACCGCTTCATCGCTGCTCCACACCGCCATCTTGGTACGGCTACCCGCCTCCCGGGCAATGGATTTCACCTCTACGATGCCATCGAAGATCTCCGGCACTTCCAGCTCAAAAAGGCGCTTCACCAGGCCCGGATGGGTCCGGGAGATCAGCACCTGGGGCCCCCGGGTACTGCGGCGGACCTCCACCACGTACACCTTCACATGCTGGCCCTCTACCAGTTCCTCGGTCTTGATCTGTTCGCCGGCGGCCAGCATGGCCTCGGTGGACTCGGGGCCTGTGCCAATGCGCAGGGACACGTTCCCCGTCCGGGGATCGATGCGGCTGACTACGCCGGTGAGGATCTCGTGCTGCTTGGAGTTGAACTCATCGTAGACCATGCCCCGCTCGGCCTCCCGCAGGCCTTGAATGATCACCTGCTTGCCGTTTCCGGCGGCGATGCGGCCGAATTCCACATTGTCCACCGGAATGTTCACCACACCGCCGATGTCTACACGGCCATACTTGGCCCGGGCCTCGGCGGCGCTCATCTGGGTACCGGGGTTTTCTACCTCCTCCACGATCTCCTTCTGGACGTACATTTTCAGATCCTTCTTGACCTCGTCCACGTCCACGACCACGTTCTCCACGCCCTCGTGATCCTTCTTATAGGCTGTGGTCAGGGCCTGGATGATCTTATCCATCATAAAGGAAGGGGAGATGCCCCGCTCTTTTTCCAACATATCCAGCGCAACAAAGATCTCATCACATTTCATGTCGTTACTCCTATTATATCTTCATCTTTCACAAAAGGTGTTGGTCCCCTCAAAATTCGATCCGCAGCCGGCAAAGCGCGATCTCATCCCTGGCAAACGTCATCCGGGTATCGCCCACGGTGATGGTCACATCTCCGTTGTCATATCCGGCCAGCGTCCCGGCAAACTCCTTCCGCCCGTCCCGGGCCTTATAAAGCTTGATCGCTACGGGGCTCCCCATGAACCGCTCAAAGTCGCCGGGCCGCTTCAAAGGCCGCTCCGCTCCGGCGGAGGACACCTCCAGGGTATAGCTGCCCTCGATCGGATCCGCCTCGTCCAACAGGTCGCTGAGCTGGCGGCTGACCTTCTCGCAGTCCAGAATGTCCACGCCGCCTTCCTTGTCAATATAGATCCGCAAAAACCAGGTCCCTGCCTCCCGGACATACTCCACGTCCCACAGCTCGCACCCGGCCTCCTCTGCCACCGGAAGAGCCAGCTTCCTTACCAGTTCCGTTACCTTTGCCATGATATCTCCTCGTTTTTCACCAAATCAGCTACACTTGTCCGCCCTCGGCGGACTTTATCTCCATCAATTTAGGTCAAGAAAAAGAGCGGACCGCAAAGTCCACTCTGGTCTACTAAGGATTACAAGGAAATCATACCACAGCCCCCCGGAAAATGCAAGAGGTTTTTCCAAATGCGCCCGGGTTTTTCAAAACTTTTTCCCCAAAAGCGGTCTTCCGGCGGCACAACCGCCGCCGGATGGTCCGGTCACCCCCTCTGCAGGCCGTCCAGGGTCAGGCCGAAGGCCTCGGCAAAGTGATCCAGAAACCAGGCGACCTCCTCCATTTCCATGCTCCGCAGGGCCTCCAGGGTCTCCGTGGCGGCATCGCCGAACTCGTTGTTGCCGGCCTCCAGCTCCTCCAGACACTTGATATAGGCGGAGAGCTTGTCGGCGGCCTTGACGATGCGCTCCACCTCCCGGCCCTCCTCCTGCAGCAGGGGGGCGTAGGCGGGGCGCAGCTCCTCCGGCAGCAGGGAGCATGGGGCCAGCAGCGCCGCCGTCTCCTCCCTGGCCTGGGCAAAAAAGGCCCCGCCCAGCTCAAAGCGGCTCACCACCTGCGCCATACTGGCCGGCGAGACGGCGGTAGAGGCCCGGTAAAAACT
>CAMWTG010000076.1 GCA_947177115.1 uncultured Clostridia bacterium | reverse complement strand
CCCCGGCGCCAATAACAAAGATCTGTCTGCGGCCCCGCCGCAGGAGTTGGAACAGGCGGAAAGCCTCCGCTCCATTCATCCGATAAAAAGTATAGCAAATCCCGGGATTTTTTGCAAGCGGCAAAATGACAAACTTTTCACAATATCCTTGTGCAAGCCGCCGATACCGGGATCCCGCCAGGTGAAACGAGCCGGTGTTTTACGCGAAGCACTCCCGCACCTCGCCGCTCATATACAGCGATCCCAGGGCGCAGGCCACGCCCTCCGGGCCCTCGGCCTCGATGGCCCGGGCCACGCCGTCCGCCACGCTGGCGCAGGCGGTGGCCCTGACCCCCAGCCCCCGGATGCGCTGGGCCAGCTCCTCGGCCTTCATGGCCCGGGGATTCTCGGGCCGGACGGTGAAGAACTCCGAGGCCAGGGGAACGATGAGGCCCAGAATGGACTCCACGTCCTTGTCCGCCATGACGCCGGTGACGAAGGTGATCTTCTTGCCGGGGAAGAGGCGCTGCAGGCTCTCCGCCGTGGCCTGGATGCCGTGGGGGTTGTGTCCGCCGTCCACGATGAACACCGGGTCCCGGCGCAGGACCTCGAACCGGGCGGGCCAGCGGGTGGCCGCCATGCCCTGCCGGACGGCGCTGTCAGAGATGTTCCAGCCTTTTTCCCGCAGCGCGGCAACGGTCTCCAGCACCACGGCGGCGTTGTTCATCTGGTACCGGCCCACCAGGGGGATCTGCAGGTCCGTCCACGCCCCATAGGAGAAGGACTGTCCGTCTAGGTCAAAGGCGCCGGGGACGATCTTTCCGAAATCCGGACGGCGCAGCTTCGCGCCCTTCTCCCGGCAGACGGCCTCAAACACAGGGTCCGCATCGGGGTTGCCCCCGTAGCTGACCACCGCGCAGCCGGGCTTGATGATCCCGGCCTTGGCCCGGGCGATGTCTGCCATGGTGGGGCCCAGCTCCTTCACATGGTCCAGGCCCATAGCGGCGATGACCGCCGCCTCGGGAGCATCGATGACATTGGTGGAGTCCAGTTCTCCGCCCATGCCGACCTCCAGCACCACGATATCGCACTTCTCCAGGAGGAAGTACTCCATCGCCAGGGCGGTGATCAGCTCAAACTCCGTGGGAGCGTCCTCCATGGCGTCGGCGTAGGGCTGGATGCGTTCGGTCAGCTCCGACAGGGTGCCGTCGGGGATCTGTTCTCCATTCACCTGCATCCGCTCGTTGAAGCGGTTGATGAAGGGGGAGGTGTAGAGGCCCACCCGGTACCCGGCCTTCTCCAGGATGGAGGAGAGCATGGCGGCGGTGGAGCCCTTGCCGTTGGTCCCGGCGATGTGGATGAATTTCAGTTTTTTGTGGGGGTCGCCCAGCTTGCCCAAAAGCTCCTGGGTCCGCTCCAGGCCTAGCTTGCTGCCCACCCAGTTGACGGAGTGGATATACTTGAGCGCTTCTTCGTAGGTCATATGGTTTTACCTGATTTCTATATGATAAATTACGCGCGGGACAGGATGTGGCTGACCACGGGCTTGTAGACCGCGCGGTTGACAATGGTGACTGCTACGGCGTTCACGGCAATGGTCAGGGGCTTCGTTGCCAGACGCTGGATCAGATTCGTCCAGAGCAGGACGGGGAAAGCGGTGGTGTTGCCTGCGATCAGGATGCTGTAGAGGGTGCTGCCGATCAGTCCGAACAGGAAGCTGTTCAGGATGCCCACCACGATCACAATGGCGGCGACCTTCCAGGTGTCCTTCGTCTCCGCCAGCGGGCTGCGGAAAATATACTTGGTGCTCAGACCGCTGATGATGCCTACGGACAGGGGGCCCAGCACCAGGGGCGGGAACCATGTGCCGTAACCGCTGAGGATGGTGCCCAGGAAGTCGGCCACAACGGCCACAATAGCGCCGGGGATGGGGCCCAGCCACATACCGGCCAGGATCACGGGGATGCTCTCAAAGCTGATGCGCAGGGTATCGCTGACCTGGATGCTCAGAAAGCGGGCCAGGATGATCTGCATGGCGATGAGGGCCGCCATCATGACCAGGTTCTGGGTGGAAAAGGTCTTTTTGAGGGAAGATTTCTGATTCGGGTTACGCTCCATTTGCGTGTCCTCCTTAAAATTCCGCCTGTACGGCTGTTTTAGGAGGTAAAGTAGGGCTTCCATTCGGGGCTTTCAGAATAAAATATGCCAATCCAAGCCGCAGAACGGCCAAGACTGGCATGGATACATCCCGGAAACGCCCGGGGACCGTTTCAGCCCGCAGCTGAATGTCCGGTCCCGGCAGCGCACGCGTGTGAGAACATCGTTTCGCCTTCGGCGAAACGGCCGTCCCGGCAGCGCACGCGCCGCCTGGTAGCGGATGCAGCACACCATCGTAGACCCTATTTCGCGGGGGTCCTTCGTGCAAGGGCAACTTCCCAGCCGCTTGCCACTTTACGCGATATGCTTACTCTACCAATCCTATTATATTTTGCCGCCCGGCCCCTCCGCCGGGCGACAGGGCTATCATACACTATCCGGCGGCAGATTGCAACAGCTTTCACAAAGATTTTCCGGGAATTTTTCCCGGCCCTACAGCCCCGCTCCGATCTTCTTCATCCGGTTGAGGACGATATCCCCCGCATTGGCCAGATCTTCGGCGGTAAAGGCGTAGCGGAAGTTATCGGAAAACAGGATCTGGGCATTGGGGGGGAACTCATCGTCCCCGGCCCAGAGGAGGAACTGGATGGTCAGGCCCTCCATCAGCTCCAGCTCCCAGCCGCAGTCGCTGCGGCTCAGCCGCCTGGCGGGGAGTTTTTCCATGATCCTGCTGAGCAGCTCCGGCCTGCTCCCGTAAGAGAAGGCGAAGCGCTTGATGCACCGGCCGGTGAACTGCTGGAGGTAGACCTCGCCCCAGGGGAACTCGCGGTAGGTCAGGTACTGGCCCAGGGGCTGGGCCTTCCGCCCGTCCAGGAGGTATCTCAGAAAGAGGATGCGCTCCGCGTTGGTCAGGGGGGTGGGGCCCACGATGGTATAATCCGGGTGGGAGACGGAGAAGTGCTCCCCCAGGAGGTTCATGGTGATGGTGCGGGCCTCCCCGTCGTAGGGGAGGCCGCACCGGGCGGCCATCTCGGCGGGGTCCATTTCCTTGAATTTTTCCAGGTAGAATTCCAGGGGTTTGCCTTCTTTATTGTTTACAACGTCCATGGCAGTTATCTTCGCGCCGGAAGGCGCGAACGCTCCTTTTTTCTTTGCCGCCCCGCAGGGGCGGCAGGTGCTGGTCTTCATTCAGATTCGCCCCTCGCCGGGGCGGGGCGTTCTTTTCGCTTGTGCGAAAAGAAGCAAAAGCACCCTTAAGGGGGCTTCGCCGCCCTTAAGGATCCCCTCATGGGGGGATTTGTTTTTGCGCTGATCCTGTAGTCCGTCCGGTCTGAACAGGCGGCTCCCGTGTTGGGGGCGAAGCGTCTGTCCTACGATGTCGTTTCGGTCCCTACCGTATCACGCGAGGGGAGCTCCCGGGGTGCGGGGGTGCGAATATTCCCGTAGGGGCCGATGTCCCCATCGGCCCACAGTTGACCGCCGGGGTCCCGTCAGAACGGGCCGATGAGGACATCGGCCCCTACGGAGGGCGGGTTTTCGACAGACCACCCCGGGAGATCCAGCGCGTGTGACGGTAGGGGCCAAGTTGACATCCTCAGATAGGCGCAGAGCAGGCGAAATCGTACACGCAGTCCGGTAGGCCGGACGGATCAGAGGATAAGCGCAAAAAACAAAATTCCCCCGTAATAAGGTATCGCGCTTTGCGCGATGCCCGTCAGAGGTCCAGCCCTACGGGCTGGCGCGTTTTTGCCTACTTTTGCCGCGGGGCAAAAGTAGGCGCAGGGTCCGGGGGCGCGCAGCCCCCGGGCCAAGACGAAGAAAAATCTGCCCGCGGCCCGCAGGGCCGCAGAAAAATCCCCGTTCGCGCCCGCAGGGCGCGAAGATCACCCCCAAAGCGCAGAAAGCATCGGAATGATCTGCTTCTTCCGGGACATCACATGGGGCAGAAACGCCTCATGCTCCTTCAGCTCGGTGTTGAACGCCTGCCTGAACGTATCTTCCCCGCCAACGCATAAGATCTTACTTCCCTCCAGCAGGACGTCCGTCAGCATCAGAAGGATCATACTGTACTCATGCTCCGCCTTTGCCTGCTCCATCAGGGCCAAAAATTCATCCTTCCGCCGCAGCTGCCGCTCGGAGTCCACGCAGGTGATCTGCCCCACGCCGAAGTCGTGCCCGGCAATATGGAACTCCTTGAAATCCGTGAACAGAAGCTGCTCCACCGGCTTGTCCTCCGGGGTGGAGGCGGAGAAGATCTCCCGCCCCAGATCCTCCAGGCTGAGATCCGCAATGTGGGCCAGCCGCTCCGCGATCCGGCGGTCCCGCTCCGTGCAGGTGGGGGACTTGAACATCACCGTGTCCGACACGATGGCCGCCGCCATCAGCCCCGCCAGCTTCGGCGAGGGCATCAGGCCCCGCTCCTGGTACATCCCCGCCACGATGGTGCAGGTGCTGCCCACCGGCTCGTTGCGGAAATAGATGGGGTTCTTGGTCTGGATGTCCGCCAGGCGGTGGTGGTCGATGATCTCCAGGATGTCCGTCTCCTCCAGGCCGGGCACCGATTGGGCCGCCTCGTTGTGGTCCACCAGCACCACCTTCTTCCGCCGGGGGCGGATGAGGTGGTAGCGGGAGATGGTGCCCACCACCTTTTCCTGGCTGTCCAGGATGGGATAGCTGCGGTACCGGCTCTCTAAGACCACCTCCTGGACGTCGTCGATATAGTCGGTGAGATGGAAGGATGTGATCCCCTCCGGCTGGGTCAGCCGCCCCACGGGGATGGCCTGGAAGATCCGCCGGACGGTGCGGTAGCTGTCGTAGGGGGTGGAGATGATGCAGGTGCGCCCCGCCCCGTCCCGCACGTCGTCGGGCAGCTCCGCCTGGCAGAGGATGACGCAGGCCACCCCGAACTCCACCGCCCGGCGGAGCATCTCCGGCTGGTTGCCGCAGATGAGGATGGTGTCCTTCTGCCGGAAGGGGGGCAGCTCCGAGGACTGGGGCAGAGCCAGGACCACCTCGCCGGAGATGGTGTTGACCACCTCCGCCGTCTCCCCCAGGGGTTGTCCCTCCAGGACGCTGAGGATGTTGAACAGGGGCACCTCCTCCAGCCGGGGGGCCTCGATGGTCCGCATGTCGTAGGCGGCGATGTCCCCGGCGGTCATCATGCCCCGCAGGCGGCCCTCCTCGTCGGCGATGGGGACGGCGGAAATGTGGGCGTCCTCCTCCATGGCGGACCAGGCCCGGCCCACGGTCACCGCCTCGTGGAGGATGGGGGGCACGTCGTAGTCCAGGTCCTGGACCTGGGTGCGCATGCTCTGGATCAGCACGGGCGGCTCGAAATTGAAGCGGTTGAGGATCAGCCGGGTCTCATCGCTGATGTGGCCCAGCCGGGCGGCCACGTACTGCCGGTCCCCGGTGGCGTTGCGCAGGGCGGCGTAGGCCATGGCGGAGACGATGGAGTCCGTGTCCGGATTCCGGTGGCCGGTAACATAGATCTGTTCCATAGATATCTGCTCCTGTCTGCGGCCCTGGGGGCCGGTTTTTTGCCGCCCCGGCGGGCGGGCTTGCTGCCTGCCTCTGGATCGGAGGGCCCGGTCAGTCCGCAAGGGCGGCGCAGTAGGCCTCCACGTCAAATGGATCCAAAAGGCTGTCCTTGCGCAGGTACAGGGGATGATGGGGGTGCCCCCGCCGGGACCGGGCCCCGGCGGTATACCACTTCGCGCCGTACCGCCGCCCCATCTCCGCCATGTCCCGGACGCACAGGGGCAGGTACTTCCGCTGCTCGATGATGTTCCCCCAGGCCGCCCAGACCGCTGGTGCGGGGGACAGGGACAGGGCGTAGGCGAAGGCCGCCAGGTTCTCCCGGTGGAGGCGGGGATTCAGCTCCCGCTCCATGTCCTTGGGCCGGGTGGCCCGCTGGGCATAGACGTTGCACATGATGAAGCTGTCAAAGCCGTTGTGGAGCGCCACCCGTTCCACGCTCTTCAGCGTGTTGTCCAGTCCGCCGGGGACGGCGGTGGAGGGGTTCACCCCAATGCACAGCAGGGGGCGCTCCCCCCGGGTGCCCAGAAGGTACCGGTACTCCTGGTACGTGTTGGGCACATAGAGCCATTTTGATACATCGTAGTCCGCCGCCGGGGCCAGCGCCGCCTCCAGGGCCCGGTCAAAGGCCAGCAGATCCGTCTCCGTGGTCAGACAGCCGGGGATATGCAAAATGATTCCCTCCTCTTCTTTTTTCCATCCAGTGTACCACATATACCATCGGGCGTGCAACTGCAGAACCCGATCATGCGGGGAAAGCCGTTTTTGAGGCAGACAGCCACTGGAATGGCAGGATCCGTGTAGGGGCGAACATTGCTCGTCCACACGATACTGGGATATTCCTGTTAGAAACGGGCGAGCAATGCTCGCCCCTACACAGTCTGTGCTGTTTGCGGGATAGTCTGGTATAAAATTGATTCCCCTGCTACCGCAGAATACCCTATTACCTTTTGCGGTCGCATAAGGGGGTGAACCATGGCCGCTAAAAAATAGGGCGTCCTACGGATAGTCCGAAAGACATTGACATCAAAATCCGTTTTGACAAAGATACCGTGGATAAACTGGAAATATGCAGTGAGAAAATGCAAATTACCAGAGCGGAAGTAGTCAGGCGCGGTGTCAGAAAGATGTATGACGACCTCGATAAAAAATGAGGGAAGCGGCGCTCGACCCATCACAGCACCACGCCACTTCCCCAGCCGACTATTGCCAAAAGGCAAAAGCAACGTAAATTATTATATCATGCGTCCGCTTTCCTTTCAAGCAATACCGGAAAAGAATTGTAAAATACCAGACAGCCCCTCTTGACTTTGGGATTCCTTTAGTCTATACTTAAGAAGTCCCAAAGTAGGAGGTGATGAATATTTGGGCGATAAGAAAATGGGGCGTCCTACTGACAATCCGAAACCTTATCACATGACTGTGAAATACGATGAGGAATGCAAGGAAATTCTTGAGCAATATTGCAAACAAGAACAGGTTCCCCGTATGGAAGCAGCGCGGCGAGGGATTAAGAAGTTAAAGGACGACCTGAAAAAATGAGGGAAGCGGCGCGCTCCTATCAAAGACACACGCCACTTCCCCAGCCGACTATTGCCAAAAGGCAAAAATGACGTAAACATTATACCATGCGTCCACTTTCCTTTCAAGCAAAATCGGACAAAAAAGAAAGGACGGTTCAAAAGTGAAAAACATTCTGGAAAAGCTCCATGGCCTGCCCCGAGAGAAAAACCACAGGCAGGATTTGCCTTTCGTCAGAATGGCACGTATCAAAAATGAAAATCTGGAACTGCTCACCGCTTCTATGACGGACGAGCAGCAGGAACTGCTGGGCGCGTACTTGGACGCAAGAAGTAAAGTTGAGGGCATGATAGACTTTGACCGCTTCCGGTTCGCGTTCCATTTCGGAGCGCAGCCTATGGCGGAACGGATTAAGGGCAAGGAGGATGTGCTATGAGGAAATCCATGATACATGAACTCTATTACGGCAATGTCAGTCCGTGGGAGCGCAAACGTATACTCGATCCCGAATTTATTGCGCTCGGCAAGAAAATTGATGACATAGTTACCCATTACAAAAAGCTGCTGTCTCCCGAGGAATACAAAAAGTTTGAGGAAATGCAGAACTTGCAGGCGCAGGCCGATGTAATCCAGGAAGCAGAACTTTTTGAGTATGCCTTTTGCGCCGGGGTGCTGCTGATGATCGATGTATTCAGATACAAGGGACCGTAAGCAAACGCAAAGAAGAGGATCGCCGTGTGGCGGTCCTCTCTTGCGCGCCTCTCGAATTTTACCGAATTGTAACTGTTTTCCTCTTGCTTTTCCAGGCCGGAAGGTGGATAATAGATCCTGTCAAATACCGTCGAAGGAAGTTCGTACAATGAATCGTTTTTTCTCTTTCTCTTTTGCGCTCCTCCTGCTGATCTCCTGCACCGCCTGTGTGGGACGGGCTGCCGCGCCTGTTGGCGAAGACCCCCCTGTTACCGAGCCCCAGGGGGTTGCCGCCGCGCAGCCTGCGGAACCGGAAACCTCCGATGAGCCGGAGGCCGTGGAACCGGAGCCCGAGGAGCCCTATGTCCGGGTTATTGACCCGGCAAAGCCCATGGTGGCCCTTACCTTTGACGATGGCCCGCACGAGACCTGGTCAGACGCGATTTTGGACGTGCTGGAGGAAAATCATGCGCTGGCGACCTTCTTCGAGGTGGGCCGGAACGTACGGGCTTATCCCGAGCCTGTCAGGCGCATGGCCGAGCTGGGCTGTGAGGTGGCCAGCCACTCCAATGCCCACAAGGATCTGAGCAAGCTGAAGAAAAAAGCGCTGCTGAAGGATCTGGACACCGCCGATGCCGCTTTTACAGACGCCGGCGTGGAGGCCCCCACGCTGGTCCGTCCGCCTTACGGCGCGGTGAATAAAACGGTGAAGTCCGCTACCGGCAGGAGCATGATCACCTGGACGGTGGATACCGAAGACTGGAAGAGCAGGGATACCCAGACGATCGTTGATTATGTCAAGAGCATTGACAACCTGGACGGCGAGATCGTCTTGATGCACAGCATCTATGAAAGCACCGCCGAGGCTGTCAAGATCCTGGTGCCCTGGCTGCAGGAGCAGGGCTACCAGTTGGTGACGGTAACGGAATTGCTGGCTTATTATTATGGCGAGCTGCCTCAGCCGGACAGCTTCTATGGCTATACGTATTTCAGCACCCATGGCCGTACCGATACGCCGGTGCCCCTCCCCGGTGAGGACGTGCCCGGTGAAGGCGTCCATGCGGAGGAAACGCCGGAGGATGCGGCCGGTGAGGCGGAGGCCGCACTATCGGAAGGATCGGAGGCCGCGTCCGAGGATCCGGCGGAAAATGAGGACGGGGAGTGGAAGCCGGTACGAGTAACGGAGACCTCCGTGGGACTGAGCCCCGTTGGCGTGCCTTCCGCTCCGATGGCACTTTATCCCTGAGGGATAAAACAGAGAGTATTACCAAGTTTGGTCAATACTCTCCGTTTTTGATTTCCGGATGGCGTTGGTCAATTTGATTTGTGAGAGGGCTGCCCTGATGAAAATCGTAACGTTCAATATCCGCTGTGACTATGGAGAGGATGGGGAAAACAACTTCTGTTTTCGCAAGCCGCTGATCCTGGAGAAGCTCCGCCGGGAGGAGCCGGATGTGATTTGCTTTCAGGAGGTGCTGCCCCATGTGGCGGCATGGCTGAAGGAGGCGCTGGAAGGTTACTGCGTTGCCGGCTGCGGCCGCAGCGAAACCCTGGAGGATGAGCAGATGGCGGTGGCCTATCGGAAAGACCGGCTGAACCTTATCGCCATGGAGACCTTCTGGCTGTCGGAGACCCCCTGGATCCCCGGATCCCGCTATCCCCGGCAGAGCGTCTGCCCCCGGACGGGAACGGAGGTCCTTCTGGAGGATCTGGCTGCCGGGCAGGTGTTCCGGCTGACCAACGTCCATCTGGACCACGAGTTTCCCGAGGCCAGGGAGCGGGCTCTGGCGCAGCTGCTGAAAAGACCGGAAAATTTCCGGCTGTTTCCCCATGCGCCGGAGATCATCGCGGGGGACATGAACGCGGAGCCGGACGATCCGGAAATGGCTGCGCTGCGGACGGCTCCCTATCAAAACATCGCCGTGGGCATGGGCGCGACCTATCACGGGTTCGGGCGGGCAGACCGGCCCTGCTGTATTGACTATATCCTGACCAGGGGGTTTGTTTGCGAGAGGGCGGAAAAATGGACGGATCAGCGGGACGGCGTGTATCTCTCCGACCACTACCCGGTGTGCGCCGTCCTCCGCCCGGCGGATGGAAAAGGATGACGGGGCGGATATGAAGCAGCGAAGAAAGGCAAAACTGTCCAGCGTGCAGATCATTGCTCTGGGCTTTTTTATCATGATTGCTCTGGGGACGGCGCTGTTGATGCTGCCCCTGTCCAGCCGTGCCCCCGGCGGCGCGTCTTTTTTGGACGCGCTGTTCACAGCCACCTCCGCCTCCTGCGTGACGGGGCTGGTGCCCCAGGACACGGGAAGCTATTGGACGGTCTTCGGGCAGGTGGTCATTATCCTGCTCATTCAGGTGGGCGGCCTGGGCTTTATGTCCATTGCCACCCTGTTTTTGCTGCTGCTGCGGAAACGGCTGGGGCTGCGGCAGCGGGAAGTGGTGGTGGACAGCGTCAGCTATGACCGGCTGGGGGGCTTTGTGCCCTTTATGAAGCTGGTCTTTCTGGGAACGCTGCTGGCGGAGGGCCTGGGGGCCGTGCTGCTGTCCGTCCGGTTTGTGCCCCAGCTGGGCTGGGGCCGGGGGATCTATTATGGGG
>CAMWTG010000075.1 GCA_947177115.1 uncultured Clostridia bacterium | reverse complement strand
GTGGCCCACGCCGGGGATATAGGCGGTGACCTCGTAGCCGTTGGTCAGGCGCACACGGGCGATCTTACGCAGAGCGGAGTTGGGCTTCTTGGGGGTAGCCGTACGCACGGCGGTGCACACGCCCCGCTTCTGGGGGGAGGGCAGATCGGTCTCCTTGTTCTTCAGGGTGTTGAGGCCGTACTGCATCGCGGGAGCGGTGGACTTGTAGGTGGCCTGCTCCCGGCCCTTGCGGACCAGCTGGTTGAAAGTAGGCATAGTTTTCTCCTTTCTTAAAAAGATGGGGAGCGGATACTCCCGTTTATTTTTTACAGGATATCAAAAAAATATCCTGAAAAAAACCAATTTCTGAAAATATGCTATTTCAGCAGGGTGACGACCGCTGCGCCCACCTGGATGCCGGCGGCCTGCCCCAGCTCCCGCATGGCATAGCGGTCTACAACGGGCACGTCCTTTTCCCGGCACAGTTCCCGGAGGGGACCGGTGAGAGCGGGGTCCGCGTCCCTGGCCAGATAGACGGCCCGGGCCGCTCCGTCCCGAATGGCGCGGCGGGATTGTTTTGCGCCGGAGACCCGGTTTCTGCACTGTAATCGCTCCAACGACCGGACGCCTCCCCTTGGCACAGCAAAATTCGCGGACTTGTTTCCACGCGATTTTGTATTATAGCACACCGTTCTTCCGGAGTCAAGATATTTTTGCCTTGATTTTCCTCGATTTTCCCGTCCGGCCCTGCGGGCGGGATCCGATGCCGGGCTCCGGCATCCCCTACAGCCCCGGCCCGTCCTTCCGCCCCAGGATCTTCTCATACTTCTCGATCTTACAATTGAGCCGGTCCAGGGAATTCTGGATCTCCCCCATCCGGTCCAGGAGCTGCGCCCTTTGCTCCACAAGGATATCCTTCCGCCGCTCCATGGTGCCCTCTCCCTGCCGGTACAGGGCCGCATACTCGATCAGCGCCTCGATCTGCACGCCGGCGGAGCGCAGGCACTTCATCAGCTCGATCCACCGGCAGGATTCCTCGTCATAGTCCCGGATGCCGCCCTTCGTCCGGGGCACCGGAGGAATCAGGCCAATGCGCTCGTAGTAACGCAGGGTATCTGCGGTCACCTTATACTTTCTGCTCGTTTCCGCGATGGTCATCTATTCGCTTCTCCCCTCTTACGCGCCAAAAAGCCCGGCGGCCTGCTTCATATTCTCCACCGCGCTCACCCCGAAGGGGCAGCGCTTTTCACACGCGCCGCAGGCGATGCATTCCCCCGCCTTGTGGGGCAGCGCGGCGTAATGCTCCCGGACCGTCTCCGGGATCTCCCCCTGGGCCCTGCACAGATTGAGGAACTTGGTCACGCTGGCCACATCGATCCCCTGCGGACACGGGGCGCAATGGCCGCAGTACATACAGTGGCCGGTCCAGCTGATCTTGGGCATGGCCGCAAAAGCGGCGGCATAGTCCCGCTCCTCCTCCGAAGCATCCTCATAGGCAATGCTGGCGCGCAGGTCCTCCAGGGACCTGGCCCCGCACATGACGGAGGCCACCGCCGGGCGGGTCAGCGCGTAATGGAGGCACTGCAGCGCCGTCAGGGCAACTCCCGCCGGGGACATATCCGCTTTCAGCAGATCGCCGCCGCCGAAGGCCTTCATGACCGTGATGCCCACACCCAGGCGCTGGCAGGCTTCGTACAGCTCCTGCCGCTGGGGGTCCATGTTGACCAGAGGCTTCTCATAGTTTTTGTCCGCCCACAGCTCGTTCACATCCTCATTGGCCGGCTGGAGGTCGTAGCAGGGATTCACGCTGAACATCAGCACATCGATCTTCCCGGTGTTCACCGCCGCCAGGGCCACCTCCGGGTTATGGCTGGACAGGCCGATGCTCCTGACCGTCCCGGCGGCCTTCAGCTCCAGCGCGTAGTCCAGGATGCCCTTTCGTACCACAGTGTCCCAGTCGCTCACGGCGTCCACATAGTGGATCATGCCAACGTCCAGATAGTCCGTGCGGAGAAGGCGCAGCTGCTCGGCCATGCCCTCCCTGGCTTCGTCCAGATCCCGGGTGCGCTTGTACTGGCCGTCCTTCCACACGGAACCGATATGGCCCTGGAGGACAAATTTTTCCCTGCGCCCCTCCATAGCCGCCCCCAGGTCGCCGCGCACCTGGGGATTTGGGGTGTAAAGGTCAATGCAGTTGACTCCGGCGGAGGCCATAAGGTCCACCATCTCCCAGACCTGCCGGGCCGTCTTGCCGGTAAACCCCTCGCAGCCCATGCCGATCTCGCTTACCCGGATGCCGGTGCGGCCTAATGTGCGGTATTGCATATGTATCGTCTCCTTTTTCAAATCTCAAAATCATTTCTCCCTATCTTCCAGCATAATACCTGGAGTATACTCAAAGTCAATAGTTTTTTCCCATTCCGCCTGAAAATCTTTTTCCCGTCCCCGCACATTCTGTGCCCTTGGGGAGATCGTCCGGCTAAAAATGGATTTCCTCACCTTCAGGCGCAGCCCGTTTGACTATGCCGCTATTGTATGCTATACTTGACCAACAGCAGCGGCTGCGTACCCTACATTATATATTGATCGCTTGTAATTGGAAGGAGAAGGACATGGAATACGTTACACTGGGAAAAACCGGCTTACAGGTGTCCCGCGTGGGCCTGGGGGGCATCCCCATTCAGCGGGTCGATGCGGAGGCGGCAAAAAAGCTTCTGGACGCGGTGGAGGCGGCGGGCATCAACTACATCGATTCCGCCCGGGGCTACAGCGTCAGCGAGGAGCTGATCGGCCAGGCCATTGAGGGCCGGCGGGATAAGTTCATCCTGGCCACCAAGACCATGAGCCGGGACAGGGAGGGCATGGCCCGGGACATCGATACCAGCCGCCGCAATTTCCGCACAAACTACATCGACCTCTATCAGGTCCACAATCCCACCCTGAAGCAGCTGGAGCAGGTCTGCACCCCCGGCGGCGCTCTGGAGGCGCTCATGGAGGCCAGGGATGCCGGGAAGATCGGCCATATCGGCCTCACCGCCCACGCGCCGGAGGTCTTCGAACGGGCTCTGGAGCTGGACTGGGTGGAGACGGTCATGTTCCCCTACAACATCGTAGAAACGCAGGCCGCGGAGCTGATGGAGCGGGCCAAGGCGCGGAACATCGGCTTTATCAATATGAAGTCCCTGGCCGGCGGGGCCATTGAGGACGCGCGGCTGGCCATCCGCTTTGCCGCCGCCAACCCCAACGTTACCGTGGTGCTGCCCGGCATGTACGCCCCCGGCGAGGTGGAGGAGAACGTCCGCGCCGCCGCCGATGCTTCTCCCCTGACGGTGGAGGAGCTGGAGCGGGTGGAGGCCCTGCGCCGGGAACTGGGCTCCAGCTTCTGCCGCCGCTGCGGCTACTGCGCCCCCTGCACCTCGGGCATTGATATCCCCAACCAGTTCGTTTTTCACGGTTATCTCAGCCGCTACGGTCTGGCGGACTGGGCCAAGGCCCGGTACGGCGCGCTGACCGCCCACGCATCGGACTGCGTGGAGTGCGGCGCCTGTGAGGAGCGCTGCCCCTACCAGCTGCCCATCCGGGAGATGCTGAAAAAGGTGGCGGCGGACTTCGGCATGTGAGAAGCCTCCGGGATATCCATTTTGTAGGGGCGGATCACCCGCCCGCACGGCACGCAGTGCGTATCGGAGAAGCGGGCGGGTAATACCCGCCCCTATGGGAGTGCGGCTGTAACATGGATCCCCCGGAGAAGCTCTGCCAGGAGTTGACAACTGTCAACCCGAGTGGTATAGTTGGAGTCAGCGCTTACAGTGAACTTCAACACCCGGGAGGCTATGACCCAATGCAGCAGAAACGAGTGGGCTGGAAGGCCCCGCTTCTTATTTTTCTGATCCTTCTCCTGCTTTTCCAGGCGGGAGATCTCATCTACCTGACCTGTTTCGATACCAGCGGCTGCCGCCTGCCGGTGCTGATGTACCATCACTTTGTTGATGCCGAAAGCAGCACCGAGGGCACCATTGTCACCACCTCCCGGTTCCGGGAACAGATGACCGCTCTGAAGAAGGCGGGCTACCACGCCGTCACCATCCCGCAGGTCATTGATTACGTGAAGAACGGCGCGGCCCTGCCGGAGCATCCGGTGCTGATCACCATGGACGACGGCTATGGCAGCAACCTCGATGAGGCGGCCCCAGTGCTGGAGGAGCTGGGCATGTGCGCCACCGTCTTCGTCATCGGCATCAACGAGGGCGAAGAGTACTATCCCCACTCCGGCGAGCCCATGTGGCAGGAGCGCTTCGCCTTTGAGAAGGCCGCGCCCTGGGTGGAAAAGGGCGTCATCGATGTCCAGAGCCACACCTTCGACATGCACCAGCTGGCCTCCTACGGCTACAGCGGCCGGGACGGCGTGCTGCGGCTGGCGGGCGAGAGCGATGAGGACTACCGGACCGCCTTGTTTTCCGATGCGGAGGCTTTCCGCCGGCGGCGGGAGGGCCGGGTATCCACAGAGCTGCTGGCCCTGGCCTATCCCTTCGGCTATTATACCCAGGAGGCGGACGAGCTTCTGCAGGAGGCGGGTTACGCCGCCACCTTTACCATTGACGAGCGGCCCAACTGGCTGCAGGCCGGCGATGAGAGCTGCCTGCGGATGATGGGCAGGATCAACGTCACTGACGGATACAGCGGCGAGGATCTGGTCAACCGGCTGCGCAGCTATTCCGGCAGATTCTTTCCACTGAACAACTGACAAGGAGACGGTTATGAACGACCATATTGAGACCATCTGCGTCCAGGGCGGCTACTGCCCCGGCAACGGCGAACCCCGCCAGATCCCCATTATCCAATCCACCACCTATAAATATGAATCCAGCGCGGAGATGGGCAAGCTCTTCGACCTGGAGGCCGAGGGCTACTTCTACAGCCGCCTCCAGAACCCCACCTGCGACCATGTGGCGAAAAAGATCGCCCAGCTGGAGGGCGGCACGGCGGCTATGCTCACCTCCTCCGGCCAGGCGGCCAATTTCTACGCCGTGTTCAACATTGCCTCCTGCGGGGACCATGTGGTGTCCAGCAGCTCCATCTACGGCGGCACCTACAACCTCTTCGCCGTCACCATGAAGCGCATGGGGGTGGAGTTTACTTTTGTGGACCCGAACTGCTCTGAAGAGGAGCTGAACGCCGCCTTCCGGCCCAACACCAAGGCGGTTTTCGGCGAGACCATCGCCAATCCGGCCCTGACGGTGCTGGACATCGAGAAATTCGCCAAAGCCGCCCACGGCCACGGCGTGCCCCTCATCGTGGACAACACCTTTGCCACCCCCATCCTCTGCCGTCCTATTGAATGGGGCGCGGACATCGTCACCCACTCCACCACCAAGTATATGGACGGCCACGCCGCCGCCCTGGGCGGGTGCATCGTGGACGGGGGCAAGTTCGACTGGATGGCCCACGCGGACAAGTTCCCCGGCCTCACCACCCCGGACGACAGCTATCACGGCGTGATCTACGCGGAGCGTTTCGGTCTGGGCGGCGCGTTCATCACCAAGGCTACCGCCCAGCTTATGCGGGATTTTGGCTCCATGCTGAGCCCCCAGAGCGCGTTTATCCTCAATCTGGGCCTGGAGAGCCTCCACGTCCGCATGGAGCGGCACTGCGAGAACGGACAAGCCGTGGCGGAGTATCTGCAAAACCATCCCAAGATCGCCTGGGTCCGCTACAGCGGCCTCCCCGGCGACCCCTACTACGCGGTGGCCCAGAAGTACCTGCCCAAGGGCTCCTGCGGTGTAGTCAGCTTCGGCGTGAAGGGCGGGCGGTCCGCCGCCGAGACCTTCATGGCCCATCTGCGCCTGGGGACCATCGCCACCCATGTGGCGGACGCCCGGACCTGCTGCCTCCATCCCGCCAGCTCCACCCACCGGCAGATGAACGATGCCGAGCTGGAGGCCGCAGGCGTATCTGCGGACCTGGTGCGGCTGAGCGTGGGGCTGGAGAGCAAGGAGGACCTGATCGCCGACCTGGAGCAGGCGCTGGCGGCGGTATAAGAAACATTTTTCAAGCAAAGGATCTTACCATGGAATACACGATCAGAGAAGAGCGGATCACGGCGGCGGAGTATATCGACTTTCTGAAGCAGACCGATCTGGGCTCCCAGTATCCTCAGGAACGGTTTGAGGAGCGCATTGCCGTCCTGGTTGAGAAAGCGGCCATCAGTCTGACCGCTAGGGACCCGAGCGGCCATTTGATTGGCGTCTGCTTTGCTATTACGGATTTTGCCTACTGGCTCTTCCTCACAGACCTAGGCGTGATCCGCTCCCGCACCGGCCAGGGAATCGGCAAGGCGCTGGTCCGCAAAGCGCTTGAGATCGCAGGCGGCGAGAAGAATATCATCATGTATACCTGCGCCAACGAAAACGCCGTTCCCTTCTACGAAAAAATCGGCATGACGAGGCCCCATGATATGATGGTCTACGACCACGCCGAATGGACGTCTTTTACTGTTGTATAAATTATGGCGGCGCTGTTACTATCGGTCATCTATATCGCCTTCATCGGCCTGGGCATCCCGGACTCCCTGTTCGGCACGGCCTGGCCCGCTATCTACAGCGAGTTTCAGCTGCCCATCTCCTTCGCCAGCTTTGTCAGCGTGACCATCTGCTGCGGCACCATCGTTTCCAGTATGCTCAGCGCCAGGGTCATCCGGCGGTTCGGGACCAATAAGGTCTCCGCGTTCAGCACGGCGCTGACCGCCGCTGCCCTCCTGGGGTTCTCTTTCTCGGGGAACCTGCCGGTGATGTGCCTGTGCGCTATCCCTCTGGGGCTGGGCTCGGGAGCGATTGACACCGCCCTGAACAATTACGTGGCGCTGCACTACTCCGCCACCCACATGAGTTTCCTTCACTGCTTCTTCGGCATCGGCGTATCCGTCAGCCCCTTTGTGCTGTCCCTGGTCATTGGCGGGGAGCAGGGCTGGCGGGGCGGCTACCGCATTGCTTTTTGCATCCAGCTGGCCATCACGGTCCTGCTGGCGGTCACGCTGCCGGTGTGGGGGAAGGTCCACCCCCGGGCGGAAGCGGAAGGAGCGGCCTCCGGGAGGGACCTGCGTCTCCGGGAGATCGCCCGCATCCCCGGCGTGAAGCTGATGTGGTGCCTGTTCATTACCTCCTGCGCCATTGAGTGTACCTGCGGCAACTGGGCCAGCACGTTTCTGGTGGAATATAAGCACGCGGCGGCTGAGCAGGCGGCGCGGATCGTCATGCTTTACTATGTGGGCATGGCCCTGGGGCGGTTCCTGTCCGGGATCCTGGCCACAAAGCTGGATAGCTGGCGGATCATCGGCATCGGGCAGGCGGTGCTGGGCGCGGCGCTTGTGATCCTGCTGCTGCCCGGAGGCCCTGGATTGGCGGCATTGGGCCTGTTCCTGGTGGGGCTGGGCAACGGGCCGCTGTTCCCTAATTTCAACTACCTCACCCCTCAGAATTTCGGGGAGGAGGCGTCCCAGGCTGTCATGGGGACCCAGATGGCGGCGTCCTATGCGGGGATCATGATCGCTCCGGCGGTCTGCGGCCTGCTGGGACAGGCGGTCCATATGGGGATCTTCCCTTTTTACCTGCTGGCCTTCTATCTGGTGATGCTGGCCGCCGCCCGGCGGGCCCGGCGTCTGCCCCGGCGGGATCAGGGCAGGGCGTGACCAGCTCTGCAGGGGCGGGTATTGCCCGCCCGTTTCTGTCGGAAAATGCCAGTGATTGCGCGGGCGGATGGTATCCGCCCCTACAAAATTGGTTTCCGTGGGATCGTGAAACTTATAACTTGACAACTATATGACATCCGGGTATAATAAAGGACAGAAGGGCACTGCTGCGTTAGCGGTCAGCCCACCTTATTAAGTCAACAAAAACCGTTGACCGTCCGGGGCCTAGCCGGGCGGTCAACACGCTTTTGTGGTGAGTAAGCATACTGTTAGCGCCGCAAACACAAGTGTAAGCAACAGCTTGTACAGCTTCCATTTCCACATCCGCTTCACCTCCCCCCTTGTATCCTGCGTGGGAGTTTGGTGAGCTGACCGCCGTATGTACAGTGTCCTCCTGCCCTTTACCGTGTGCCCTCCAGGGGCACACAGGCTCGTAAAATTATCATACACCAGCCATCCTGTTTTGTCAAATCCAGACGGATCCATCATCCCGGTCCGCCGCGACCGTATTCCATATCACCACGGAGGAACCACCCATGCCCATCCGAATCCCCAACGAGCTGCCCGCCGCCAGGACGCTGAAAGAAGAGAACATCTTCGTCATGACCGAGCAGCGGGCCGTCACCCAGGACATCCGTCCCCTGAAGATCCTGCTTCTGAACCTGATGCCCACCAAGATCGCCACCGAGACCCAGCTCAGCCGCCTGCTCAGCAATACCCCCCTCCAGGTGGAGCTGGAGCTGATCGCCCCCCACGGCCACGTACCCAAAAACACCCCCCAGGAGCACATGCTGGCTTTCTACCGCCACTTCTCCGATGTGAAGGAGAACAACTATGACGGCATGGTCATCACCGGCGCGCCGGTGGAGCACCTGCCCTTCGAGGAGGTGGAGTACTGGGAGGAGCTGTGCGGGATCATGGAGTGGAGCAAAAGCCACGTCCACTCGACCTTCCATATCTGCTGGGGAGCCCAGGCGGGGCTGTATTACCACTACGGCATTCAGAAGTATCCCTTGGAAAAGAAGCTGTTCGGCGTGTTCCCCCACATCGTGGAGCGGCGCAGCAACATGCTCTTCCGGGGCAGCGATGACGTGTTCATGGTACCCCATTCCCGGCATACCACCATCCGCCGGGAGGACATTGAAAAAGTCCCCCAGCTGAAGATCCTGGCCACCTCCCCGGAGGCGGGGATCTACGCCCTGTCCACCGAGAGCGGGCGGCAGATCTTCATCACCGGCCACAGCGAGTACGATGCCGGCACCCTGGAACAGGAATACCTGCGGGACAAGAACCTGGGCAAGCCCATTGAAGTCCCCAGAAACTACTACCCCAACGATGACGATACCCAGCCCCCCCGGGTGACCTGGAGGTCCTGCGCCAATCTGCTCTACAGCAACTGGCTGAACTATTTTGTCTATCAGACCACGCCCTTCGATCTGGGCGAAATCCCAGGAACAAAAAAATAACCATACACAAAGCTCCCCGGAGGGCGGACCGTCCGGGGAGCTTCCTTGTTTTATCTACAACCTGCCTGGTAAACCGGGGGACAGCCCCGGCTTTCAGCAGGTCGCGCCGCCCGCCATGTGCAGCTCGGCATCCAGGATCGCCTGCTTGCGCTCCAGCAGGTCGTTGGCCAGCAGCTGGGCCTCCACGTTCTCGAAGCCCAGACGCTCAATGGTCTTGGCGAAGCGCTCGCCGGTCTTGCCCTGCTCCCGGAAGAGCAGGATAGCCTTCTCGATAACGGCCAGGGCCTCATCCTTATCGGTAAAGATCTTGGTCAAAGCCCGGCCCTGGGCGACCTTCTTGCCCCAGCGGCCGCCAATGTAAATTTTGTAACCATATGTGCCCTCGTCCAGGGCGTCAAAATGGCAGGTGCCGATGCAGCGTCCGCAGTTGTTGCAGATATCCTTGTCGATCTCCAGCACGCCGTCCACCACTTTGGCCGCGCCCATGGGGCAGGTTTTTTCCACACCGCACTTTTTGCAGCCGTTGCACTCGTCCTGGTCCAGACCGGGGATGCGCTGGCCGATGATGCCCAGGTCGTTCAGGTCGGGCTTGACGCAGTTGTTGGGGCAGCCGCCCACGGCGATCTTGAACTTGTGGGGCAGCTTCACGCCGCGATAGCCCTCATAGAAGCGGTGGTGGATCTCCTCACTGATGGCGAAGGAATCCAACAGGCCATATTGACAGGTGGTGCCCTTGCAGGCCACCACGGGGCGGACCATGGAGCCGGTGCCGCCGGTGACCAGCCCCTCCTTGGCGATGTAGGCCTGGAAGTCCTCGATCTTGTCGTAGGGGATGCCCTGGACCTCGATGGTCAGGCGGGTGGTGAAGGTCACGATACCGTTGCCGAACTTCTCAGCGGCCTCGGCGATGCATCTTTGCTGCGCAGCCGTTATTTTGCCATTTACCGTGATGATCCTTCCCGAGAAGTTGTCCGTGCCCTTATTGGACAGAAAACCCATTGCCTTTACTCTTTTTTCGTCAGTTGCGCTGACAGTCAGTGCCGCCATAGTCCTTTTCTCCTTTATGAATGATTTTTCTCCGCCGCCGCTGCGCGGCGGCGACCTGCTGCTGATTTTGTTTCAGATCCGCCCCTCGCCGGGGCGGGGCCTTCTTTTCGCTTGTGCGAAAAGAAGCAAAAGCACCCTCAAGGGGGCTTCGCCGCCCTTGAGAATCCCCTCATGGGTCGTTTTGTTTTGCGCGGGTCCTGTAGGCTGTCCGGTCTGAATGGGATGGGGTCCGTGTATGGGGCGAAGCGTTTATCCAACGATGTTGTCGCGGTCCCTACC
>CAMWTG010000074.1 GCA_947177115.1 uncultured Clostridia bacterium | reverse complement strand
CACCGCATTTTCCTCCGCCTCCTTTTTACCGATTCTCAAGTGTGTCGACTATACACCGTTGAAGGTATGGTTGTACCATGCTTACATAGAGGGAATCCATATATAGGGAAAAGATACAAATGCAGTTTTAGCTGCACGAGTATCTTTTCCCTATTTTATGTTGTGGGTAAAACGGTCAGGTGTCGTTCCCCCACATTATGGACATTGTTCGTAAGGACTGCATTGGGAATACAATCAGAGATTATAGGAAAGGAACACAGTTATAAAAACTGTGTAGAGCAATCTGGGCCATGCCACCGCCTCGTTTACCCTGGATGTATACGGCCACGTTACCGATCAAATGAAGCAGGCCAGCGCAGCCCGGATGGACGACTATATCAAGAACCTTGCCAACGGCTGAGACATTTCTCCCAATTCCTCTAAAGGGAAAACGTAAGGGAAAACAACACATATCCGCCCATGAGAAAAGCCTGTAACCACTGCGGTTACAGGCTTTCTTACTGGAGCAGGGTACGGGAATCGAACCCGCCTCCTCGGCTTGGGAAGCCGATGTACTACCGATGTACTAACCCTGCGTTTTTGATACTGGAGTTATTATAGCAGACTTCTTCCATAAATGCAAGGCGAAATTTGCCGGAATGGTCATTTGATTTTTCTTTGGCGCATATGCTGTGATAAGAATACCGGGAATAACGGAAAATGGCAAAAAAAGGAAGGGATATGGTATGAAAAAAATAATTTCCGGTCTGCTGGCTCTGGTCCTGCTGGCATCCCTGGCATGTCCGGCACGGGCGGAGTCTCTGGCGGTGGAAGCGGAGGCCTGCCTGCTGATGGAAAAGACCACCGGACAGATCCTCTACGCGGTCAATGAGCATAAACAGCTGGAGCCTGCCAGCGTCACCAAAATCATGACCGTGCTGCTGGTTATGGAGGCCATCGACTCCGGCACGCTGCACTACGATGACATGGTCACCGCCTCGGCCTACGCCTGCTCCATGGGCGGCAGCCAGATCTGGTTAAAGGAAAACGAACAGATGAGCGTGGAGGATATGCTGAAAGCCGTCTGCGTAGCCTCCGCCAACGACTGCTCCGTAGCCCTGGCGGAGCATCTGGCAGGCAGCGCCGATGCCTTCGTGGAGCGGATGAACCAGCGGGCCGGGGAACTGGGGATGAACGACACCAATTTCCTCAATCCCACCGGCCTGCCTGCCCAGGGCCACGTCACCTCGGCCTATGACATCGCGCTTATGAGCCGGGAGCTGATCCTGAACCATCCGGACGTCCGCCGCTTCACCACGATCTGGATGGATACCCTCCGCAATGGGGAATTCGGGCTGAGCAACACCAACAAGCTCATCCGATTCTACCAGGGGGCCACGGGACTGAAGACCGGCAGCACTGATGGTGCCCTCTACTGCCTCTCCGCCACGGCGGAGCGGGACGGCATGGAGCTGATCGCGGTGATCCTGAAATCCCCCACCTCCACCCAGCGGTTCGAAAGCGCCAAGACCCTGCTCAACTACGGCTTCGCCGCCTACGCCCTTGCCCAGGCCCAGCCGCCCCAGCCCCTGCAGCCCATTCCGGTAGAGATGGGAGACGCTCCCTATGTGATGCCCAAGCTGGAGGGGGATGCCGCCATCCTGGCCGCCAAGGAGAAGGTGAAGGCCATGGAGGTGACCGTGGAGCTGCCTGAGCGGCTGGACGCGCCGGTGGAAAAAGGGCAGCAGGTGGGCCGGATGCTGGTGACCTCCGGCGGGGAAACGCTGGCGGAGCTGCCTCTGGTGGCGGAGACCCCGGTGGCCCGGCTGAACTACTGGCAGGTCCTGGAGCGCTGCCTCCGCACGGCGTTCCTGGGAGGCTAGGACCGCCCTACATCAGCGGGGCCAGGGGCCGGAGGATCCAGCCCGCCACCCGGCGGCTCAGCCGGTCCCTCCGGCAGTCCTCCCAGGTGATTTGCCGGCATTTGCCCAGCGTCCGCTGGAAATCCGCCTCGATATCCGCCACCGCCGGCACGCGGTGCAGAAGGGCCGCGCATTCAAAATGAAGATATAGGCTCCGGTAATCCAGATTGATGCTCCCCGTCACGGCGGTGGCGTCATCGCTGACAAAGGTCTTCGCGTGGACAAAACCGGGGGTGTATTCGTAGATCTGCACCCCGCCGGCGATCAGTTCCTTATAGTAGGAGCGGGTCAGCGCGAAGACCGTCTTTTTGTCCGGCACGCCGGGCATGATCAGTTTCACATCCACGCCCCGCTTCGCGGCAAAGAGCAGGGCGGTGACCATCTCATGGTCAATGATCAGATAGGGGGTCATGATGTGGACATACTTCCGGGCCCGGTTGAGGATGTCCATATAGACCATTTCCCCCACGTTCTCCTCATCGAAGGGGCTGTCGCCATAGGGTGCGATCCATCCCTCCCCCCGGACCGGGGCCGATGCGGCCAGATACCGGGTGCAGTCCTCCATTCCCCGGTCCGCCGCGTTCCACATCTGGAGGAACATCAGAGTGAAGCTCCTCACCGCCTCGCCGGTGATGCGGACGGCCACGTCCTTCCAATGCCCGTGGGGGTGGGTGCGGTTGATATACTCGTCCGACAGGTTGATCCCCCCGGTAAAGGCGCAGCGGCCGTCCACCACCAGGATCTTGCGGTGGTCCCGGTTGTTGTAGTGGGTGGACACCAAAGGCCGCAGCGGGGCGCACATCCGGCAGCGGATGCCCAGCCGCTCCAGCTGCCTGGGGTAGTGGTAGGGCAGGTCGAAGAGGGCGCAGGTGCCATCGTAGAGGACCCGGACCTCCACCCCCTGCTTGGCCTTCCGCTCCAGTACGTTGAGGATGCGGCCCCACATATAGCCCTCCCGGATGATAAAATACTCCATGAAGATAAACTCCCTGGCCGGCTCCAGCTCCTCCAGGATGGCGGCGAAGGCGTCCTCCCCGAGGGGGTAGTAGTCCGCGCCGGAGTTCCGCCACACCGGGAACCCCCCGATCCGCTGGAGATAGGCCGCCAGCCCCGCCGTGCCGGGGTCCTCCGCCTCCAGGGCCCGCCGGGCCTCCTCCTGCACCGGCAGAAGCCCGGCGGTCTCCCGCCCGATCTCCTCCAGCCGCGCCCGCACCAGCCGGTGGCCCCATTCCGCCTCTACGTAGAAGTAGAAGGGGATGGCGAAGACCGGGAAAAGCATGATCAGCAGGATCCAGGTGATCTTGATGTAGGGGTTCCTGGGCCGGTTGACCACCACCAGGGCCACCACCAGCCCCAGCAGCATGGACCCGCCGTACACCGTATAGTCCCGCAGCCAGTAGAAGCCCGCGAAAAGCAGCCCGAACTGGACCGCCAGCAGCAGGACCACCACCGTGGTCCGCCCGAAGATCAGCCGGAAAAACCCCCGCTTGCCCTTGTTCAGCAGCAGGACGGCTTCTTCATCCAGATGGGACATTTTTTCTTTCATAACAGCCCTCCTTTGCGGGTATCCATTCTTTTTCTTGAAAGAAAAAGAATCAAAAAGAACTTTGCCCTCGGGCCTGAGATCCCTGCTGTTCCCGGATCTCTGCCCGGTAACGATCATTATAGCACGCCGCTCCGCCAAATGCAAGGAACCCCCCGCGCCTGCGGCGCGGGGGGTTCTGACGGCTGAGCCGTTGCGTTTTGGGCGGAGCTTCGCTGTCAGCTGAGCCAGCCGGGACGCTGGGCGGACTGCTGAGACTCCTTGTAGCTGATCACCCGGGCGGCGATGGCGCAGATCTCCTGACGGCGGAGGGTGCTGCCGCCCCGGAAGGTGCCGGTCTCATCGCCCTTCAGGATCTGGGGGCTGGTGTAGTACAGAGCCACCGCGTAGCCGTTGGCGTTGTCGGACCAGGGAGAGGCCGCGCTGGAGGAGCTGATGCCCAGGGAGCGGGCGGCCAGTTCCGCCATGTCGTTGCGGCTGATCTTGGCGTCCAGATCCACATCATTGCGGATCCAGCCGTTGCTGACGGCCAGGTTCTTGTAGTTCACGGCCCAGTTCTTGCCGGTGGTCTCCTGCTGGACGGGATAGCCGGATGCCAGCATGAAGATCTTCAGCGCCTCGCCGACCTTCAGCTCGGCGGTGGGATCGAACTTGCCATCGCCGCGGCCCTGGATGATGCCCCGGCTGATCAGGATGTTCAGGTCGTTGGCGTACCAGGCGGTGGAGGGAACATCCTTAAAGGTCACGCTGCCGGTGCTGCCGGTGACGATCAGGTCAATCTGGCCTCTGGCCAGGATGCCGCCGCTGGCGTCCAGGCAGGTGAAGTTCACCTTGTCATGCACGTTGCCGCTGACGCTGGGGCGGTAGGACACGTTGCCCAGCAGGGCGGGCTGGATGGTCGTCACGCCGGCGGTCACGGCGGCGCCGCTGTAGGTCAGCGTGCCGCTGACGGGAGCGCTGTCAATGCGCACGCCGGTGCAGCTGGCCATGACCACGGCGTTGCTCTTCACAAACTCCTGATAGCTCAGGGACAGGGGAGAGGTGCCGGTGAAGGTCACGTACATGGTGGTGGAGGTGGTGGCGGGATTGAAGACCACCTTGCCGGTGAACTGCGGGGTATTGCCGTTATAGGCGATATAGCTGATGGTGTCGCTCCGGGTGCCGCTGGGGGTGTAGCTCACATCGCCCAGCTGGTTGGTGCCGGAGGTGCGGGTGGTGAACTTATAGTTCTTCACGTTGCCGCTGCGCAGGGTCACGGTGCTGGAGTTGGTGCGGCTGGAATCCTTGTAGGACAGGGTGCCGTAGGTGGGCACGTCCTGGAACTGGATGGTCAGGCCGCTGGGAGCGGTGGAGCCCACCGCCTGGCGGTAAGCATCGGTGAAGTCGCTGGCCCGCAGGCTGATGGCGGTAGTGCCGGTGGGGGTGTAGGTGATGTCCTTGGCCGTGCCGCTGAGATAATTGATGACCACGGTGCCGGAGGCGCCGCTGGTGTAGCGGGTGCCGTAAGCGGTGAAGCTGACGCGCACGGTGCTGGGCCGGGTGGCGGTGGTGCCGGTGGGGGAGAAGTACACGCCGGCCAGGTCAGTCTGGGTGCGGCTGGGGGAGGCGTAGCAGGCGTTGTTGCTGTTCAGCCGTCCGCCATCGGCGTACAGGGTGCCGCCGGAGGGCAGGGTGAAGGATACGTAGCTGAGCGTGCCCCGGGTCTTGCTGTAGTAGAAGTCCTCGAAGTCCTTCAGGTCAAAGTAGACGTCCTTGCCCAGCTCGCCGGTGTAGGTGATGTCGCCGTTATCAGAACTATCACCGGTGATGTTGAAGGTCATCAGACCGCTGTAGGTGCTATACGTGGTGCCATTAGAATAGGTGGTGGTAAGGGTAAAGCGGAACTCCGCCTTGGTTGCGGTGCTGCTGGAATCGGGGATGAAGTCGATATCGGACAGCAGGCCCGTGCGGTAACTGCTTACATTGCTGGGGACATTGCCGATATAATAGTTGTAACTGTTCTGAGCTGTCAGGCGGCCGCCGGTAGCTGTAGTATCAGAGAACGTAACGTAAGCATAGTTATACGCGCCTGTTGTAGCATCGGAAAGCTGCCGGACAATGGAACGTGCATTCTTAGAATCCGTCTCATTCAGATTATAATCTTCCTGACGGTAGACTGTGACAGAAGGATTCAAATCATAGTTATAACTTACAGTAATCGGCAAACTAGCAGTATAGACTACCCCGCTAACATTGTTTTTGGGGGTCAATGTTACTGCAATAGTTGCAGTACCACGCCCGACAGACCTCAAAGTCGCTTGTGAACTGCTAATGTTATTAATATAGACGATATCGGAGTTGCTGCTGGTCCATCGAATGTCATAATTGCTAACATCGGCAGGACCGCCGGTAAAGGAGGCCAAAGCTAAAGCATTGACACTGCTGAATGTTCTGGTAGTGGGATTATACTCATTGCCATACCCAGTATACACAGAGGTCGTAATGGCAAAAGCGCTGCTGGAAACTGTGATTGTTACAGAGTTGGTTGTAGCGACAGGGGCACTAACACCATTTTTCATCAGGCTGGCAGTAATGGTTGCTGTGCCTGCGGCAAGGCCATTAACCGTATTGGTAAGCGTAGTAGTCGTACCGGCCATAGACACAATCGCGCCATTCTGGCTAACCGTCCAGCTGATATAGTTATAGTCCGTATTGGCCGTAAGACCGGTCGGCTTAACGGTCAAGGTAGCGGTTCCGCCTACAGAAATCGTAGAAAGATTTGTTGTAAGTGTCGCACCTGTTGCTACAGGGGTAACTGTGATTGTGGCCGCAGAACTTCTAGCCAGCTCTGTCGTACCCTGCATCAGTTTTGCGGTGATTGTGACAGAACCAGTCTTGCTGGGAGTAAAGGTATAGGGGCTTGCGCTGCCCGTTACAGACCCCATTGTTGCATCGGAAAGCTCAAAGACAACTGTCGCACCAGCAGGCGCGTTAGTGGGGACAACAGTCAGGCTCAGCGTGCTGCCCATTTGAACAGTGTTTGCGGCAGGAGTCAGCGTGATGGTGGGAGTCGCAGTTGCCGGATTAACAGTGATAGTAATACTATTACTCGTTACACCACCAACAGTAGCGGTGATGGATGCCTGTTTCCGCTCCGTAAGACCAGAAACAGGATTAACAGCAAGTGAGTACCCAGTAGCGGTACTGCTGTTTGTGGTAATTGCGCCGCCATCAGTCACATTCCAGGTTACGGTTTGACCCGTCATGGGTTTATCATCCGAGCCGGTTACGGTCGCAGTTACGGTAGTGCCACTGCTGCCGGATGTAAGTGTAGTGGGATTTGCGCTAAGGACCACGGATTTAACGGTAGGTGTTGTCTGCGCCGGAGAAACGGTGACAGTTTTTGCCGATGCATGGACCTCCGTAGGCTGTCCTCCGTCAGTAGCCGGAATTGTCACCGTGAGATTTACGGTAATATCAGTTGCACTTGAAGGAGTTACGGTGAAAGTTGTGTTCGTGCCGGAGCCACTTGCCCCACCGGATGCAGACCAACTGTATTGAAGGCTGTCTTCACTCGAAAAATTGGATAATTGTGCGCTAAAAGTAATCGGTTGATTGACAGTAGCTGTATTATCTCCCAAAATGGTAACCGTTTCACCCACTGCCAACGCTCCTGGCGCCAGCGTCAAAACCATAGCCATCGCCAACAGGAGCGAGAGCAGTCTGCGTTTTATAGATTTCATAGATTTCCTTCCTTTCTCACATATGCGGCGGAGGTCCCTCCGCCGGACGGGGCGCGTCCCCGCCCTTGGATCAGCTTACGGGCACATCCTACCACAGCATTGTGAAAGGCCCGTATCGAAGTTGCATCATCTTTGCATCGTTTCTTAATTCCCCGACTGAATTTGAACCTCCCCCTTCCCGCGGCTATCCTATATAGACGCAGCTCCTTCCGGGAAGGTTCCCCCCTCCGGTAGATTTTTTCCGTCACCTGTCCAGCAGCTCGGCATGGGTCCCCGTCCGGGAGGCCGTCAGGACCAGCCGCCCATGGTCAACGGCATAGATCAGCAGCCAGTCGGGCCGCACATGGCATTCCCGGAAACCGGCGTAATTGCCGGTGAGGCTGTGGTCGCGGCAGCGCTCCGCCAGAGGCTGGCCCGCCAGCAGCGTATCGATCACCGCCTCCAGCAGGGCCATATCATAGCCGCGTTTTTTCAGCCGTTTGTAGTCCCTGCGGAACTGTCCGGTAACGGACAGGGTCAGCATGGCTCTCTCCCGTCCTCCGCGTCCAGCTCCTCGAACAGCGCCCGGGCGGAGGGATAGGTCTTTGCCTGGACCCGGCCCCGCAGGATCTCGCCTGCCTCCCGCATAGCGGCCTCTGTGGCCTCGTTGTAGCGGGGCTGTTTCAGCTCGAAGGGCAGGCCGCCCTCCATAAGGGCCTTGTGCAGGAACATATTGACCGCGTCTGTGAGCGTGATGCCGAAGCTGGCAAAGAGTTTCTCCGCGCTGGACTTGGTCTCCGGATCAATGCGGATGTTCAGGTTTGCGGTTTTTGCCATCTGTTCCACCTCCTTGTCTGCGTATAGTATACCCTATTGTATACGCAATGTCAACGCAATGTGAAACACAAAGACAGGTTTTGTGATACGTGAGGCCGCGCCGCCCCTCACACCGTCCCGAACCGGTACTCGGTGGTAAAGTCGTACCGCCTGCCGGGGCGGAGGAGGATGTCGCCCCACTCGGGATGGTTGGGGCTGTCGGGGAAGAACTGTGTCTCCAGGCACAGGCCCTGCCTTGGGACGTACACGCCGCCGCCCTTGGCGGCATTGGTCTTAAGGAAATTGCCGCTGTAGAACTGGATGCCCGGCTTCTCGGTCCAGGTCTCCATAACGATGCCGCTGGCCTCCCCGGTGAGCCGCGCCGCCAGGCGCAGACCCTGTCCGGGATCCAGCACATAATTGTGGTCATAGCCGCCCACGTTGTGCAGCTGCTCATCGCCCTGGCCGATGTCCCGGCCCACGGGCTTCTCTGCGGTGAAGTCAAAGGGCGTGCCCTCCACGCTCCGGGCCATGTCCACGGGGATGCTGTCCCCGTCCACGGGGGTAAACCGGCCTGCGGCCAGCCACAGCCGGTGGCCCAGGATGTCGCCGGAGCCGTTGAGGTTGAAGTAGGCGTGGTTGGTGATGTTGCAGTGGGTGGCCTTGTCCCCGGCGGCTTCATAGCGGATGGAGAGCCCCTGCCCGGTGAGGGCGTAGGTGACCCGCAGCGTCAGCGTGCCGGGGAACCCGCCCTGCCCATCGGGGGAGACGTAAGTAAGGACGGCAAAGTCCTCCCCGGCCTCCTCCAGACTGAATACCTGGGTAGAGAAGCCCTCGGGGCCTCCGTGGAGCTGCTTGGCTCCCTCGTTGGCCACCAGGGGGACCCGTTCGCCATCGATCAGGCAGCTTGCCCCGGCGATGCGGTTGGCGTAGCGCCCCACCACCGCGCCCAGATAGCCGCCGTTGTCCTCATAGCCCCGGACGTCATCGTAACCCAGCGCCACGTCCACGCTGTTCCCGCTCTTGTCCGGGACCCGCAGGGCCCGCAGGGCCGCGCCGTAGGTAATGATCTCCGCCTCCATGGCGCCCCGGCGCAGGGTAAGCATGTCCACGTTCCGCCCGTCCCGGGTGGAGCCGAAGGGCTGTTTCTGTATAGATATAGTGACCGCCTCCTTTTATCATAACTGATAGAGCCAGTATACCACAGCTTGCCGGGGAACACAAGGAGGTTCTTGCCGCCCCCAGGGAAATACCGGACTATCCCGCAAACAGCACAGACTGTGTAGGGGCGAGCATTGCTCGCCCGTTTCTAACGGGAATATTCCAGTATCGTGCGGGCGAGCAATGCTCGCCCCTACAACACCGTTCTCTGTAAAAATTGATCTCCGTGTGCCGTTCCCGGCGGCCCATGTCTAACCGTGCCATCTCCCTATCTCCCGGCCTGCTCCGGCAAGGTCCCGTCCGGATGGTCCCACATGACCAGCAGCGCGCCGTCCCGGACGGAGACGGAAGCGGTTTCCCCGGTAAACTGGTTGCTGACCCCCAGGGGGAAGGCGCTGGTCAGGACGGCGTCCCGCAGAGGATAATAGAGGCCGGTCAGGTCAATGCCCCGGGCTTCGCCATTGGGACAGAAAACGGAGATGGTCCCCCTGTGGCCGGGAGAAAAATCCAGCCGCCCGTTCCGGACGGCGGACGCGGCCATGCCCCCGCCCAGCAGAAAGCCCGCCGCGCCATGGCCGGCCAGATAGAGCAGCGCCTGCAGATTGGCGTAGGCGTGGTCCAGCCGCCCGCCCAGGCAGCCGTAGAGGAGGAAGGTCCTGTATCCCCGGGCCAGGCCGGTCTTGACGGCCAGCATAGTGTCCGTGTCGTCCTTCTCCACGCTGTGGCGGAGGACGTTGTCCCCCTCCGGGACGCGGCCCAGGGAATCGAAGTCCCCCACGATCAGATGGGGCGTCAGCCCCCGGCGGCTGAGGTGGTCCAAGCCGCCATCGGCGGCGATCAGCAGGTCCTTCTCCCCCACCGGGGCCATCGGGCCGGGCTCCATGGCCCCAACAATGATGCAGAGCGGTCTCACAGGCGGCCTCCTTCCTGCTGCTGCGCGGCCTCCCGGATCTGCGCCCTGACCCGCCGGATGATGGGTACCGCCAGCGCGATAGAGAGCACGTCCGCCGCCGCCTGAACGGAGGCCACTCCGGCAGCCCCCATAAAATAAGCCATGGGGAGGACGATGGGGAGGAAACACGTCCCCTGCCGGGCGGTGGACAGCAGCACCGCGCCTCCGGCGCGGCCCAGTCCCGCGCAGAGCATGTTTACCACCGCCACCCAGCTGTGGGCCGGCAGCGCCAGGCACTGCAGCCGGATCGCCAGGGCGCCGGTCTCCCGCATCTCCGGGTCCGTCTCGGCGAACAGCGCAATCAGGGGCTGGGCGAACAGCGCCAGCAGCACCCCCATGACCGCCGCACCAATGACGGCGGCGCGGGCGGCGAAGCGGTAGCTTTCCTCCACCCGGTCATACCGCCCGGCCCCCCAGTTGAACC
>CAMWTG010000073.1 GCA_947177115.1 uncultured Clostridia bacterium | reverse complement strand
TCGGACATTTTGTAAACTATCTTACCAGGCTATACACATTGCTCGCCCGTTGTCTTCCGGGATATTCCGTCAGAAGGGGGCGGGCAATGCCCGCCCCCTACACAGTCTGTGCTATCGGGGGAGGGGATTGTCCGGCTAAAAATTGATTTCCTTATGATATATCCCTTGCAAACAGGGGGGTGCTTGTGATAAAATAAATACAGTTTTTTGTTCTGAGAACGCAAGATAAATTCTGTTTACAGCTAACTTACCAGTCCCAGCCTTTCCAACTGCCGGGCGTGTTCTGCGCCAGTGGCCAGCAGATAGATACGCGTGGTATTGACAGAACTGTGCCCCAGCACGTCCGCCAGCTTCACAATATCCCGCGTAGCCCGGTAGAATGTGGCGGCGAAGAGGTGGCGCAGATTGTGAGGGAATACTTTGGACGGTTCCACATCCGCCTCGGCGCACAGTGATTTCATGCCTTTCCAGATTTGAAAGCGTGAAAGAGGCGTTCCTGCCTTGGTGCGAAATATCGCGCCGGAGGCGATTTTTTGTTTTTGAGCGTATTTAAGCAGTTTCCGGCTCAACTTTCCGGGCAGGATAATAGTACGGACTTTTCCTTTCAGTACAATGTCCGCCTGTCCTGTTTTCAATGCCTCCACAGTAATATACCGAAGTTCGGATACCCGGATACCGGCTCCGCAGATCGTTTCCATTGCCAGCGCCAGCCGCTCCCGCCCCAGACGGCGGGCGGCTTCAACAAGCCGGATATATTCCTGCCGCGCCAATTCCTGGTGCGGCTTTCGGAAAATCCGCCGCTGTACTTTCAGAAACTTTACCCGGCACTCGTCCCAACCAAGAAACCGGAACAGTCCGTTGATGGCAGACAGCTTGGCGTTCACCGTAGCCGGGGCCAGTCCCTGGGCCAGCAGCGCGGCTTTCCATCCGGCGGCAGACTCTTTTGTTACCGGGCGGCCTTTGATCCGGCCGGCAAAGATACGAATATCTCTCAGATATTTTTCTGCTGTTGCGGCGGAGCGCTCTTCGGTGCGGAGATGGCGGATATATACATCGATATGGGCCTGAGTCAACTTATGATGGTTCATAGCGGGCCTCCTTGAAAAAGTAATAACGCAGTCATAAAAATTCATGACCCGCTGCAGGGGCGGAAGAGCAGACGGGTAATACCCGCCCCTACAGGCTGCTGGCAGTCAAAAGATGGATGTAGAATATCCAGACGGTGGTAGAAATGATATGGTGCCTCTCCCTTGGTGCCGCGGCCCTTTGGTCCAGAATTCTGTACGATCTCATAATAAGAGGCGGCCGGGGATCCGGCCGCCTCTCCGATTCTTATAGTGCTACCGCTGGCATACCAGCATCTCGCCCACGGTGTAAATGTCCCCCGCGCCCACGGTGAGGATCAGATCTCCCTCCCGGGCGATCTCCCGCAGCTTCTCCGCCGCCTCCTGGAGGGAGGGGCAGTACAATGCGCCGGGGATCTGCTCCGCCAGATCGCCGGAGGATATGCCGATGGTGTTTTTTTCCCTGGCGGCGTAAATGTCCGTCAGTACCACCAGATCGGCAATTTTCAGCTCCCGGACAAAATCATCGAAAAGGGCTTTGGTCCTGGTATACGTATGGGGCTGGAACACGCAGATCACCCGCCGGTATTCCAGGCTCTTTGCCATCTCCAGCAGGGCGTGCAGCTCGCTGGGATGGTGGGCGTAATCGTCATAGACCCGGGCCCCGTGGTACTCGCCCTTGAACTCAAACCGCCGCCCCGCGCCGGAAAATGCCTCCAGCCCTGCCTTTGCCGCTTGGCCGGGCACGCCCAGCACATACGCGGCAGACGCGGCGGCCAGAGCGTTATAGACATTGTGCTGCCCCGCCACCCGGAGGGAAAGATGGGTATAGACCTTACCGTCCACCACGATGTCAAAATCAGGCCGTCCATGGTTCCAGGTGAGATCCTGCGCCTGACAGTCCGCGTCCGGACGGCAGCCGAAGGTGAACAGCGGCAGGCCCCGCAGGGCGTCCATGGCGTTGGGGTCATCGGCGTTGGCCACAATGCGCCCGTTGGCCGGGGTCAGCTCCGCAAAGCGGCGGAAGGAGCGCTTGATGTCCTCCAGGTCCTTGAAAAAGTCCAGATGGTCCGCTTCTACGTTCAAAATCACCGCCACCGTGGGGAAAAAGTGGAGAAAGCTGTTGCAGTACTCGCAGGATTCCAGTATGATCGTGTCCCCTTTGCCCACCCGGTAGCCGCTGTGGAGCATGGGCAGCGTGCCGCCGATCATGACGGTGGGATCCGCCTGGGCGGCCATAAAGATGTGGGTCGTCATGGAGGTGGTCGTGGTCTTGCCGTGGGTCCCGGCGATGCACACGGCGTTCTCATACTGCTGCATGATGGCCCCCCAGGCCTCCGCCCGTTCAAATACGGGGATGCCCCTGGCCCGGGCGGCGGCGATCTCCGGGTTGTCATCGTGGATGGCGGCGGTGCGGACCACGAACTCCGCCCCCTCGATGTCGCTGGCCTCATGGCCCACATGGATGGAGATGCCCAGGGAGCGCAGATGCTCCACCGCGGCGCTGCCGGTCTGATCGCTGCCCTGGACGGTAAGCCCCATGCCGTGGAGCACCTCCGCCAGGGGGCTCATGGAGACCCCGCCGATGCCCGCCAGATGGACGCGGCGGCCGGGCGCGATATAGTGCTGGATCTTGGTGTCGATATGGGTCATGGAATAGAGTTCCTTCCCGAACGGCAGAGAACTGCCGGTATTTGCCTTTTTTGCAAAAATGTATTATACTATAAAAGCGGTTGCCGTGCAACCATATTTCTATTGATACTATGCCTGTTTTTTCTGAAGAATAACCGGAAATGAGAAGATCCTGTAAAAAAGAGGTGAGGCCGGTGGGGATACCGGAATATGTACAGGAGATCCTGCGCCGTCTGGAGGGCGCGGGCTATGAAGCCTGGTGCGTGGGCGGCGCGGTCCGGGACGCCCTGCTGGGTCTGGAGCCGGGGGACTGGGATGTGACCACCAGCGCGGAGCCGGAGGCGGTGCTGGCCTTGTTCGCCCCCCACGCCCTGCCCACGGGGCTGCAGCACGGCACCGTCACGGTGGGCGGCGGACACGGCGTGGAGGTCACCACCTTCCGCCGGGACGGCGATTACCTGGACCACCGCCGCCCGGACCATGTGGAGTTCACCCGTTCCCTGACCGAGGACCTGGCCCGGCGGGATTTTACGGTCAACGCGGTGGCCGTGAACCTGCGGGACGAAACGGCAGACCCGTTCGGCGGGCGGGAGGATCTGGCTTCCCGGGTCCTCCGGGCGGTGGGCGAGCCGGAAAAGCGCTTTCAGGAGGATGCCCTCCGCATCCTGCGGGGGCTGCGCTTCGCCTCCCGGCTGGGGTTTGCCATTGAGGCGGATACCGCCGCCGCGATCCATCGCTGCGCGCCGCTGCTGCGAAACATCGCCCCGGAGCGGATCCTCACGGAGCTGACCGGCATTCTCTGCGGCGGGCATGTCCTGGAGGTCCTGCTGGACTATCCCGATGTGCTGGGGGTCTTCATGCCGGAGATCCTGCCCTGCGTGGGCTTTGACCAGTGCAGCGTCTACCACTGCTACGATGTGTGGGAACACACCGCCCGCGCCTTGGCGGCAGCAAGGCCGCTGCCTGTCCTGCGGTACGCCCTGCTGTTTCACGACCTGGGCAAGCCGGAGACCTTTTCCCTGGACGGGGAGGGCCGGGGCCACTTCTACGGCCACTGGCGGCAGAGCGTCCCCCTGGCGGAGGCTGTGATGGACCGCCTGCGCTTTGACAACCGGAGCAGGAAAACGATCCTCACCCTGGTGGAGCGCCACGATGCGCCCCTGACGCTCAGTGAAAAGGCCGTCCGCCGGAATCTGGCCCGGTACGGGGAAGAGACGCTGCGGCTGCTGCTGGAGGTGAAGCGGGCGGACAATCTGGCGCAGGCGGAGCCCTACCAAGACCGGCAGCGGCTCATCGGCCAGTGGGAGGACCTGCTGGAGCTGGTCCTGCAGAGCGGAGAGTGCTTCTCCCTGGGGCAGCTGGCGGTGCGGGGCGGCGATCTGACGGCCCTGGGACTGCGGGGCCCGGCGGTGGGCGGGGCCCTGCACGAGCTGCTGGAACAGGTCATCGATGAAAAGCTCCCCAACGACCGGGGGATGCTGCTGGAATATGTAAAGGAGAAGCTGTTATGACATACCTCGGCGCCCATTTATCCTCCTCCAAGGGGTTTTATAAAATGGGCCTGGCGGCCCTGGACATGGACGCCAACACCTTTCAGTGCTTTGTCCGCAACCCCCGGGGCTCGAGGACAAAGCCCGTGGATCCCGCCGGTCTGGCCAGGCTGCGGGAGCTGCTGGCCGAACGGGGCTTCGGCCCCATTGTGGCCCACGCCCCGTACATCATGAACCCCTGCTCCAAGGACGGGGGCATCCGGGAGCTGGCCGCCCGCATGATGGCGGAGGACTTGGCGCTGATGGAACATCTCCCCGGCAATTACTACAATTTCCACCCCGGCAGCCATGTGGGCCAGGGGGTGGAGGCCGGATGCCGCCAGATCGCGGACATGCTGGACGCGGTGGTACGGCCGGAGGGGCGGACCACCGTCCTGCTGGAAACCATGGCCGGAAAGGGCAGCGAGATCGGGGGACGGTTCGAGGAACTGCGGATGATCCTGGATCTGTCCGCCTGCGGGGACCGGCTGGGGGTCTGCCTGGATACCTGCCATGTCTCCGATGCCGGTTATGACATTGTAAACGGCCTGGACGGCGTCCTGGCGGAATTTGACCGCGTGATCGGCCTGGACCGCCTCAAGGCGGTCCACATCAACGACAGCATGAACCCCACCGGCTCCCACAAGGACCGCCACGCACAGATCGGTCAGGGGACCATCGGGGAGGAGGCCATCCTCCGCGTGATCTCCCATCCGGCCCTGGAGGGACTGCCCTTCATCCTGGAGACGCCCACGGACGATGCGGGGCACGGAGAGGAGATCCGGCGGCTCCGGTCCGCACTTAAGCACAGGAGCAAAAAACTATGAGCCATACCTTATTATTTTCACAAACAGGAGATTTTGCTGCATCCGCAGGAGCAGTTTTTGGGAAGATCACTGGCGGCAGGGGGACGTGATTAGCACTCTTTTTGATCGAGTGCTAATGTTTACAATTTCGTCATACTCCGTTCATAATTACCCTTCATGATAGGCTTGAAAAAAATATGGGGCCGCTGAGAGCGGCCCTGCTTTTACGGGAGGACGAACAAATCATGGCAAAGAAAGAATTCAAAGCGGAATCCAAACGCCTGCTGGACCTGATGATCAACTCCATCTACACCCATAAGGAGATCTTCCTGCGGGAGATCATCTCCAACGCCAGCGATGCCATTGACAAACTCTGCTACCGGTCCCTGACGGATGAGAACGTAGGCATGAAGCGGGAGGACTTCCGCATCACTGTCCACGCCGACCCGGAGGCCCGGACCCTCACCGTCAGCGACAACGGTATCGGCATGAGCGAGGAGGAGCTGGAGAACAACCTGGGCGTCATCGCCTCCAGCGGCACCTATCAGTTCCGCCAGGAGGTGGGCAAGGACAACGAGGACGTGGATATCATTGGCCAGTTCGGTGTGGGCTTCTATTCCGCCTTCATGGTAGCGGACCACATCACCGTGGTGACAAAGAAGTACGGCGAGGAACAGGCTTACCGCTGGGAAAGCGGCGGGGCCGATGGGTATACCATCACCCCGTGCGGGAAGGATGCCGTAGGCACCGACATTATCATGCACATCAAGGAGGACGGCGAGGAGGAGAAGTACGCCGAATATTTGCAGGAATACACCCTGCGGGAGCTGGTACGGAAGTACTCCGACTACATCCGCTGGCCTATCCGCATGGAGGTCACCAAGTCCCGGAAAAAGGAGGATTCTCCCGAGGACAAGCCTGAGTACGAAAGCTACAAGGAGGAGGAGACCCTCAACAGCATGGTCCCCCTGTGGCAGCGGAAGAAGAGCGAGGTGACCCGGGAGGAGTACGACAAATTCTATCAGGAGAAGTTCAGCGACTTCACCGCTCCCCAGTCCGTGGTAACCGTCTCTGCCGAGGGCCAGGTGTCCTATAAGGCGCTGCTGTATATCCCCTCCCGGCCTCCCTACGACTACTACAGCGCCGACTATGAGCGGGGCCTCCAGCTCTACTCCGCCGGTGTGATGATCATGGACAAGTGCCAGGACCTCATCGGCGACCACTTCGGGTTCGTCAAGGGCGTGGTGGACTCTCCGGATCTGAGCCTGAACATCTCCCGGGAACTGCTCCAGCACGACCGCCAGCTCCGCCTTATCGCCAACAACATCGAAAAGAAGGTCAAGGGCGAGCTGGAGCGGCTGCTGAAGGACGACCGGGAGGGCTATGAAAAGTTCTTCAAGAACTTTGGACGCCAGCTGAAGGTGGGCTGCATCAACAACTACGGCGCGAAAAAGGATCTTTTGCAGGACCTGCTGCTGTTCTACTCCTCCACGGAGAAAAAGCTGGTGACCCTGGGCGAGTACGTGGACCGGGTGCCCGAAAGCCAGAAACACATTTACTACGCCGCCGGCGAGAATATTGCCGCCATGGACAACCTGCCCCAGACCGAGCTGCTGCGGGACCGGAACATGGAGATCCTGTACCTCACCGACCAGGCGGACCAGATGCTGGTGGAGATCCTGCGGGAGTACAAGGAAAAATCCTTCCGCTCCGCCCTGGACGGCGATCTGGACCTGGAGGATATGCCCGAGGAGAAGAACGCCGATGATTACAAGGAGTCCCTGGACTTCGTGAAGGAGGCCTTGGGCGATGGTGTGGACGAGGTCCGGATATCTCGGAAGCTGAAGACCCACCCGGTGTGCCTGACCTCCGGCGAGGGCATGAGCTTCGAAATGGAGCGGTATTTCAGCGCTGTCCAGCCAGAGATGGGCATGAAGGCCAAGCGGATCTTGGAGCTGAACGTGGACCACCCCGCCTTTGCCGCCATGGAGGCGGCCCGAGCCAACGATCCCGAGAAGGCGAAGAAGTACGCTCAGGTGCTGATGAACCAAGCCAAGCTGATCGCCGGTCTTCCCATCGATGATCCATCGGGATATACGGATCTGCTGTGCAGCCTGTGGAGCTGAAAACCATATAAATGCAGTGCGCCCGGGCCTATAGGGGCCCGGGCGTTTTTTTGATGTTATCTATCGCTCGTAACGATAGTACTTGAAGCCGTTTTCCTCTTTTATAAATCGGAATCCGGCTTTCTCCAGCACATGCTGGCTTCGCTTGTTTTTGATAATGGTATCGGCGTTTACAGCAGACAAGTCCAGTGTTTCAAAAGCATATTGCACGGCTAATCGTTCCGCGCAGGTCCCATAGCCGCAGCCTTTGAAGGTGTTGTTTTGCATGTGGATGCTCAGCGTACACTCCCTGCGCTCGCGGTCTATCTGCTTCAGCTGGATCTCGCCGATTGGTGCGCCGTCCTTCATGATGGCCAGGAGGACGCGGGACGGGTTCTGCTTTGTATCAAAGTATCTGTTTACGGCATCTTCATCGTATTGATATGCTTTGAACAGGGCCATATCCGTGTAAATGGCAGGATCGTTTTCCCAGTTCCGGAACAGTTCGTGGCAAAGTTCCCTGGTCATAATGCAGAGTGATATTTCTCCCATAACAGGCCTCCAAATATCTTATCTTATGTTCTGAACAAATGAGGCCGGGTCACGATCCGGTGGACCGGTAGTGCCGCACCCCCAGCCGCCACAGCAGTCCGCAGGGGATCAGAAATACCAGCGACACAATGGGCAGCAGCCCGTACCACGCCGGCCCCCGGTCAAAGAGATATTGCAGCGGCCAGTGCTGGACCAGGGCCAGGGGGACCAGGAAGGTCAGGACCAGCAGGACCGGCTTGCCGTAGATGCCGAAGGGGTACTTGCCGTATTCCCGGGGGCCGTCCATGAAGATGTTCAGCGCCTCAATGTGCTCCAGGGTGAAAAAGGTGACGCAGGCATTGACCAGGTACACCCCAAAGAAAACGCCAGCGCCGCAGAGGATCATCAGCGCCAGGACAATGGCTTTGACCGGCGTCCAGACTACCGCGCCGGAGCCGATGGCCCAGACCAGCATCACCGCCGCCTGGAGCACCCGGGCAAACATGGTGGGCTTCATATCCTGGCAAAGCACCTGGAAAAGCAGGGGTCGGGGCCGGAGCATGATGCGGTCAAACTGGGCCTCGGAAAGAATGCGTCCGAAGGCATCGATCCCTCTGGCAAAGCACTCCGCCAGGGAGGTGCCCGCCAGGATCACCGCGTAGCACAAACTCAGCTGGGGCAGGGTGTAGCCGCCAACAGAACCGAAACGGTCCAGCAGGAATACTACGCTGAGAAACACGTTGGTGGTAATCAGCAGATGTCCCAGGCAGCTGAGGAAGAAGCTGGCCCGGTAGGTCATGGCGGACCGGACGTGGATGGACAGAAATTTCAGATACAGCTTCATCTCTCAGCCCCCCAGTATGACCGCACGGCGCAGGCCGTTTCTTGTGAGCAGGTATCCCGCCAGGATCAGCGTCACGATCCAGAATACCTGCAGGCCCATCACGCCGGGAATTTCCGGCAGCGTGATATTTCCGTTGAAGATCCGCAGGGGAACGTTCTGCATGGACGCAAACGGCGTCAGCTCCGCGAACTGCCGGAATCCGTCCGGCAGGAATGGCAGCGGCACAATGGCTCCGCCCAGCAGATCTGCGGCGGCTACCGACAGCACCATGATCCCGTTGGGGTCGGTAACGTAAAAAGTCAGGCCGTAGACCAGCAGGTTGTACGCGCATACCACCAGCACCATCAACACCATGGACAGCAGGAACAGGCCGAACGTCTCCGGCGGGATCTGAAGCCGCAGGCCGTAGGGCGCGGGGAGGAGGCTGCCCACCAGGAGCACCGGGAACATCCGCAGCGATGCCCGGGCCAGACGGGTCCCGGCTGCTTTGGCCATCCACATGCCGTAAAGATCCGTAGGACGCAGCAGCTCATAGGCAACGGTCCCCTCTTTGACTGACCGCAGAATGTCATAGTCCCAATCCCACAGCATAAACAGCGCCAGAAACGCCTGCTGGAGCCAGATGTAGGAGCTGAGGGCCTCCATCCCCATAGGGAAACGCTCCGGATGTTCCAGCCAGAAGGCCCGGTAAAGCAGGACCTCCATGCCGCCCCACACCAGCTGGGTGCTCATGCCCGCCAGGGCGGCGGCGCGGTACTGCAAACACGCCATCAGGCGCATTTTGAAGAAAGACCAGTATTTTCCCATACTGCCCCTCCTCAAATGCCAAAGCGGCGGTACAGGTCCGCCACCGACTCCTCGGTGGACAGATTCTCCCCGGCCATGGCCCGGATCTGGGCGGTGTCGCCGTCCAGCAGCAGCTGTCCCTTGCCGATGAGCAGGACGCGGCTGCACAGGGCATCGATGTCCTGCATGTCGTGAGTGGTCAGGAGGACCGTGGTGCCGCACAGCCGGTTCTGCTCCAGGATAAACTCCCGGACCTTCAGCTTCGATACCGCGTCCAGGCCGATGGTGGGCTCGTCCAGAAACAGGACTTTGGGACCATGGAGCAGGGCGGCGGCGATCTCGCACCGCATCCGCTGCCCCAGAGACAGCATCCGGGCCGGGGTCTTCAGCAGGTCGCCCAGGTCCAGCAGGGCCGTCAGACGGTCCAGATTTTCACGGTAAGCCGTTTCCGGCACCCGGTAGATGTCCTGCAGGAGGTCGAAGGACTCCTGGACGGGCACGTCCCACCACAGCTGGCTCCGCTGTCCGAACACTACGCCCAGCCGGGCTACATGGCGCTTCCGGTCCTCCCACGGCACTAAGCCGTCCACGGTACACGCTCCGCTGTCCGGGCGGAGGATGCCGCTGAGGATCTTGATGGTGGTGCTTTTTCCCGCGCCGTTAGGGCCGATGTAGCCCAGGATCTGGCCGTCAGGGACGGTGAAGGACATGCTTTGCAGGGCGGGGATCTCTGTGTGATCCTGGGAGAAGAGGCTTTTCAGCGCGTTTCCCAGTCCGGCCTCCCGCCGCCGGACCCGGTAGGTTTTTGAGATTCCTTTCATTTCGATCATGGATTTTTTGCTCCTTTGATGAAAGATGATCCCACCGCGTTCAGACCAGCGGGTCCTGGGCGGACGGCCAATTCGCTCTGCCGTGCGGTGGGGACGAAGCTTGCCGCACCGGTAAGGAAGGGTTCCGCCTTTTGAGAGGTTTTGGACCATAGCCTTAAAAGCCTGTGGGAGGCAGTCTTGTCCGCAAGATGCGCAGGAGGTCACGAACCTTCCCCGCGCACGACAGGACTGCCCTCTTTCTGGGGACGGAGTTGGGGGACTCCGGGGCAAAAAGGAAAATTATGTTACCATGTATTGTAAAAAATGTCAAGTTTGCCGTTGGGCAGGGGAGTGCCCAAACGCGCAGTTAAAGGAAGTCAAAAACAGAAAAGGGGACAGAAGGGCCTGGATGTCTGG
>CAMWTG010000072.1 GCA_947177115.1 uncultured Clostridia bacterium | reverse complement strand
TATTTGTAGAGGACACATTTCGCTATGTGCTCCGCATGTTCCCAGGCTTTTTGCTGGCCGCGCTGCTGTTTTTGGCCCTGCGGTCCTGGAGGTCCCGCCGCTTGGCGGGAAGAGGGCTGTTTAGTTCCCGTTTGAGGGAGTGGGCGATGCTGCTGTTCTGGCTGTTCTGCGGCGGTATGGCGGTGCTGACCCTGACGCCGGGATGGTTTAATTGGCTGGCGCTCCTTCGGGGACTGGTGCCGGAGCATGCGCCCTTTTTCACGCTGGGGAGCTGGAATCTGATACCGGGGCAGTGTTTCGAGGGCGGCCTGTGGCAGAGCTACATGCTGCTGGGGAATGTTGTCATGTTCGTGCCCTTCGGATTCTTTGCCGCTCTGTTGTGGCGGGGATATACCTGGAAACGGGCGCTGGTGACTGGATTTTGCATTACCGGGTTTGTGGAGTGCTGGCAGCTGTGCGTAGGCAGGGCGTTCGATATTGACGACATCGTTTTGAACACCGTGGGCGTATTCTGCGGCTATCTGTGCTGGCGGCTGCTGCAAAGGCTTGCGCCCAAATTTGCAGGGAGATTTCATGTGATGGAGATTTTACAATTAGTCGAACCAACAATGGAGCATAAAGACCGGGTCATGGACTTCAAAGCAGAGATGCTGGAGTGCGGCAGCGACTTCGATGGCTGCAACGGCCTGAGAGAAGCGGAGACCTACGAGGAGTGGCTGGATTTCCGGGGCCGGGAGGAGAAAAAGGGATGGTCGCCCTCCCATACCTGGCTGACGGTCCGGCAGTCCGATGGCCGGGTTGTGGGTATCGTCAACTACCGGCCCAGTCCCCTGTCGGACTTCCTGCTCCAATATGGTGGACATATCGGCTACTGCATCCGCCCCTCCGAGCGCCGGAAGGGCTATGCCAAGGAGCAGCTGCGGCTGACCCTGGAAGAGTGCCGGAAGGCGGGGGAGCAGAGGGTCCTTGTGACCTGCGACCATCAGGGAAACCCCGGGTCAGAAAAAACCATCCTTGCCAACGGCGGCGTGCTGGAAAACGAGGTGGAGGATACCGCCGGACTTGGAAACTCCGGTTGGATCCGCCGGTATTGGATCGCCATTAAGGGAGAATGAGGAGACCCGATGAGTGATATTATCAAAACGGAAAATTTGACCTTTGCCTATCCCCCCGATGAGGGGAAGGAGCCGGTTCCCGCCCTGCGGGGTGTCGGTCTGTCCATTGAAAAGGGGAGCTTTGTGGTCATCCTGGGCCACAACGGCTCCGGGAAATCTACCCTGGCCAAGCACATGAACGCGGTGCTGCTGCCGGGCGGCGGCACGGTCTGGGTAGACGGGATGGATACGTCTGAGGAAGACTTCCTGCTGGAGGTCCGCCGCCGGGTGGGGATGGTGTTCCAAAACCCGGACAACCAGATCGTTGCCAACGTAGTGGAGGAGGATGTGGCCTTCGGCCCGGAAAACCTGGGGGTGCCTACGGAGGAGATCCAGGAACGGGTCGCCGCCGCGCTGAAGGCGGTGGGAATGGAGGAGTTCACCCTACACGCGCCCCACCATCTCTCCGGTGGGCAGAAGCAGCGCATCGCCATTGCCGGAGTCATTGCTATGGAACCGGCCTGTATCGTGCTGGACGAGTCCACCGCCATGCTGGATCCCCTGGGCCGCAGGGAGGTGCTGGACACCGTGCAGAAGCTGAACCGGGAGAAGGGCATTACCATTGTCCTGATCACCCACCATATTGATGAGGCCGCCTTGGCGGACCGGGTGGTGGTGATGGACGGCGGCAATGTTGTCATGGACGGGACACCCAAGGAGATCTTGGTACGGGTGGAAGAGCTGCAGGCCATCGGGCTGGCTGCGCCCCATACGGTGGAGCTGCTCTACGGACTGCGGCAGGATGGCTTCGATGTGCCGCTGGACGCGCTGGGCATTCGGGAGTGTGCTGATGCGATCGTTGGCAGTTTGAAGAAGTGATGCCCTTTTCGGAATGATGTATCCATTTGAAAAGTTTTATAAGTATGCAGTGCAAACGGCGGATGGATATTTGATGCGCAGGGGTAGGTAAATCAGCGTTTATTGGAGAATGGTTATGAAAATACCGTGTGTGTGGGAGCACAATGGCAGTGACAGCATTTTGCATGCCAGCAGCTGCGTTGGGGCATATACGCGCGGCGAGACAAAGGATATTGCCCTTCAAAAGATGGCGGGAGAGATCGTATCTTATCTGAAATGGAAGGGTGAGGCGATCCCTGACGCTTTGGAGGTCATGATCGTACAGGAGAAAGCTTCCGGACTTATGATTTCAGATGCAGATTCGGATGTTCTTTTCGAGGAAGAGAGAAAGCCTCTGTCCGGAGCGGAATACAACGAGTTAAAGGCGCTTGCGCTGAAATCCGCGCAGGATTTCCTGGATCTGTATGAGGCGGTCCCCGACAGGGATAAAAGCTGTCTGCCGGTCCGGATGACCTTCTATGGGCAAGTACCCCGTACAGCATCTGAGATGTATGAACATACCAAAAATGTCAATGATTATTACTTCGGAGAGATCGGCGTTGAGACGGACCACGAGGGAACGATCGTAGAATGCCGGCAGCGTGGGTTTGCGCTGCTGGAAAGCCAGCCAGATTTTTTGGAGAATACTGTCTATCCGGGCAGCTATGGCGAAGAATGGTCGCTGCGGAAAGTGCTGCGGCGGTTTATTTGGCATGACCGTATCCACGCAAAGGCAATGTATCGTATGGCAGTCAAAACGTTTGGCGGCGGCATTCCCGATCCGTTTCGCTTCGTATGAAGTTTCCCGTTTATCAAAGAGCTGAGCTGCCGCAGATCCTGTAATGATGCGTAAGGATATATACTGCGCTTTGGAATATGCATCTGGAACACTTTTCCGTAAAGTGAGAAAAATAAAAGCGAGGACGCCACATTGAAACCTATCATTCGCGTGGAAAATCTGACCCATACCTATGGAGAGAACACGCCCTTTTGCCGCAGCGCGGTGAAGGATGTGAACATGGAGATCCTGGAAGGAGAGTTCCTGGGCATTATCGGCCACACCGGCTCCGGAAAGTCCACCCTGATCCAGCATCTCAACGGCTTACTCAAGCCCACCAGCGGACGTATCCTGCTGGGGGACAGGGATATCTGGGCCGAGCCCAAGAAGATCCGGGAGGTCCGTTTCCGGGTGGGGTTGGTATTCCAGTATCCGGAGTATCAGCTCTTTGAGGAGACGGTCTATAAGGACGTTGCCTTCGGGCCGAAAAATATGGGGCTGGACGAGCAGGAGATCGACCGCCGGGTCCGGTCCGCCGTTGCCTTCGCGGGGCTTGGCGAGGATCTGCTGGAGAAATCCCCCTTCGATCTTTCCGGCGGGCAGAAGCGGCGGGTCGCCATTGCCGGGGTCATTGCCATGGAGCCGGAGGTGCTGATCCTGGACGAGCCTTCGGCGGGGCTGGATCCCGCCGGACGGCGGAGTATGCTGGAAAATATCCGAAGCTATCACAAAGAAAAGGGCACTACAGTGGTCATGGTCAGCCACAGTATGGATGAAGTGGCGGAAAATGTGGACCGGATCATAGTCCTTGCCAATGCCGGGGTCGTTATGTCCGGTACTCCTCACGAGGTCTTCAGCCGGGCGCAGGAGTTGCTGGATGTGGGACTGAATGTGCCCCAGGTGACCCAGGTGGCCATGGAACTGGTGCGGCAGGGGGTCGGGATCGATCCTGCGGCATATACGGTGATGGACCTCCGCAATGCGCTTGCGGCGCTGAAAGGGGGAAGGCCCAATGCTTAAAGATATTACACTGGGACAGTATTTCCCCGGAAACTCTCTGGCACATAAGCTGGATCCCCGGACAAAGATCTTACTGACCGTTGTCTATATTGTGATGCTGTTCTGCGCGAAGTCCTTCGTGTCTTACGGCGTAGTGGCGCTGCTGCTGATCACGGGGGTAAAGGTATCTGGAGTGGCCCCCCGGGCCCTTGTGCGCGGGCTGAAGCCGATTTTATTTATCATTTGCTTCACGGCGGTTTTGAATCTGTTTTATACCCCAGGCGAAATCCTGGTGTCTTTCTGGATCTTCAAGATCACAAAGGAAGGCATTTTTACCGCCTTTTTCATGGTTTTGCGGATCACCATGCTGATCATGGGGACCTTTCTTCTGACCTATACCACCAGCCCTATTGCCCTGACGGACGGGCTGGAGACGCTGCTGGGGCCGCTGAAAAAAATCAAGGTGCCGGTCCATGAGCTGGCGATGATCATGTCGATCGCTTTGCGGATGATCCCCACGCTTATTGAGGAGACAGACAAGATCATGTCTGCCCAGCGGGCCCGGGGGGCGGATTTTGAAAGCGGGAGCCTGATGCAGCGGGCAAAGGCGCTGGTGCCGATCCTGGTGCCGCTGTTCATCAGCGCGTTCCGCCGGGCGGACGAGCTGGCGGTCGCTATGGAGTGCCGTTGCTACCATGGCGGCGAAGGGAGGACCAAGCTCCATGTTCTGCACTATCAAACAAGGGATTATTTGGTTTTTCTTGTGTATATAGGGGTGCTTTTTGGGGTGCTGGTACTGGCGCATTTTGGGCTGTAGTACTCTTTGAGTCCTTCGGGCGGCAATCGGGATATTTTTCTTGAATCGGCCCGGGGGCTGTGCGCCCCCGGACCCCGCGCCTACTTTTGCCGCGCGGCAAAAGTAGACAAAAACGCGCTTGAACCTGCGGTTTAAGACTCCCTAAGGCATCGCTCGGAGGGCGATGTCTGTACGGAGAGGTTTATTTTGCGCTTGTCCTGTAGACCATCCAGTCTGAACCGGGCTTCCGGAACGTGTATCAGGCGAAGCGTCTGACCTGGTAATGGTATCGGCAGTCCCTACTGTCTATACGCTGGATCTCCCGGGCTGCAATTCGGGAGGTCCGGCGTGTATGACGGTGGGCGCTGCGATGTGCCCGTGGGTAGACGCAGAAGTCCGACGCACTAACGAAGACGTTCAAACAGAACAGCCGGAGTACATCGGAGCGTCAATAAATACTCCCGTAATTCAGGAAGGTTCTTAGGAAACGTAGTTTCCTAAGCGATCTTTTGCTTCTTTTCGCTCGCGCGAAAAGAAGGCCCCGCCGCCAGCGAGACGGCAAAGTGAATCGAAGAACCCCGCCGCCCCGTAGGGGCAGCAGAGAAGGAACTGCCAATGAGAAATGTAGCCTTTCAGCTGATGTACAATGGAACCAATTATCACGGTTGGCAGGTGCAGAAAAACGAACCCACCGTGGCGGAGACGCTGGAAAAAGCCCTATCCGCCCTCTGCGGAGAGAAAATAAAAGTCACCGGCTGCGGGAGGACGGACGCTGGCGTTCACGCCGAGCGCTATATTGCCAATTTCCGCACGAATTCCACGATCCCCTGCGACCGGTTCCCCTTGGCGGCCAACGGCAGGTTACCGGAGGACATCGTGGTCTGCAGGGCCTTCGATGTGGCGGAGGATTTCAATGCCATTGGATCCTGTCTGAAAAAAGAGTACACCTATCGGATTTTCAACTCCCGGATCAGGAATCCATTCTATGTGCACCGTGCCTACTTCTATCCGAAGCTGCTGGATGAGGCGGTGATGGACCGGGCTGCCAGGGCGTTCGAGGGGACCCACGATTTTCGCGCCGTGCGCAGCGTGGGCACGGAAACCAGGACCACCGTGCGGACCATTCACTACTGCCGTGTTTCCCGCAGCGGCCAGCTGCTGGAATTGAAGGTATGCGCAGACGGTTTTCTGTATAATATGGTACGAGCCATCACCGGCACCGTGCTGTATGCCGCCGAGGGAAAGCTGACGCCGGAGGACATCCCGCTGATTTTGGAAAGCGGCAACCGGACCCTGGCGGGGCCTACCGTGCCCCCCGGCGGACTGTACCTGACAAGACTGTGGTATGAGGATGAACGGCTCAATGACGAATAAGCCAGAAAAGGAAACAGGCAAAAAGAAAAGAAGTTTTCTAAACCGGATGCTGACCCTGCTTCTGGTGCTTTGCGCGGTGTTGGGGGCCGTGGCGCTGACCGCCATGGAGGACGGGACGCATTTTGCCGCTTTGCGCCGCTGGCTGATGTATGGCAGTAGCAGCGGCACAAGGGATATTTACGCCTATGCGGCCGACCCGGCAAACCGATACGGAAAGCTGGGCTCCAGCCTTCTGGTGGTAAATCCCAATACAGCGCAGCTGATCTCAGATGAGGGGGCCGTCCTTTTTGATATACCGATCCGGATGTCGGCGCCGCAGCTGTCCATAGGAAAAGACCTGGCCGCCATATGCGATGCGAAGGGCGATACCATTTATCTGCTGGATCAAAACGGCCTGCGCCGGACGCTGCGCACAGAACGGGATCTGCGCTGCTTTTCCGCCCGCCTCAACGGCAGCGATTACCTCGCCGTCACGGAACAGAAAACCGGTTACAAGACATCTGTTTCCGTATATAACGCCGATGGCGCACTGCTGTTCAGCTTTGATTCCTATGACAACTATCTCAGCGATGCCCGGGTCACGGAGGACGGGCGCAGTGTGGTGATCGTGAGTCTGGAGCCGCAGAACGGCATTTATGCCAGCGTTCTTCGCGTCTATGACCTGGGGAGCGCCGAGCAAAAAAGCAGCGCGGCCATTCGGGATGGGCTGGTCATGGATTTTTGCTGTAACGGCGATAAGGTTATTTCATTGTGCGACAAGCGGTTTGCCATAACCGACCTAGCGGGCGATACGCTTCTGGACTATTCCTATGGGAATTTGTACCTGCATGATTATGCGCTGACCGGCGGAGATTTTTGCGCACTGCTGCTGGGAAGGTATCAGGCGGGGAATATCTGCACCCTGACCACCTACGATTTGGAGGGACAGGAGATCGCCTCCATGGAGTTGACAGAGGAGGTGCTGGATATCGCCGCATGCGGGGATTATTTGGCAGTGCTCTACGGGGAACGGCTGGTGGTTTATCAAAGAGATCTGACGGAGTATGCCCGGCTGGACAATACGGACTATGCGGGGCAGATCCTGCCGGAAGCGGACGGCTCTGTGCTGCTGGTTTCCGGTTCCTCTGCCTGGCGCTTTCTGCCGTGATGGGATGGCATTTTTCCATAGAAAGGGGATAGCCTTTTTTGAACATATCTGTTATGATTGACCTTGCGGCTCTGGGGCTTCTGATCCTGTTCGCTGCTCTGGGCTGGAGGAGAGGTCTTATACGTACGCTTGCGGAGCTGCTGGTGGTGATATTGGCCCTGGTGCTTTCCGCTCAGATCGCCAAGGCAGCCGCGCCGGAAATTGTGGACCGTGTGCTGCGCCCTGTGGCCTATGAGGCGATTGAAAATCGAATTGAGGAGCTGGAATGGGAGAGCGCCCTGAATGGAACGATTCAGGATGGGGCAAATCTTTTGGTGGAATCCATCCCCGTTCCATTCATCCGGGAACACGCCCTGCGCCTTTTGGAAGATCAGAAGCTCCCTGTGCCTGCGGACTATACGAAGACCGCCGTCCTGGAGCTGGGGCGGCAGGCGGTGGACCTGGTGCTGGACGGTGTGGTACGAGACTTGGTCCGGTCCATCCTCTGCACGGCCTGTTTTCTGATTCTGACGTTCCTGTTTCGCCTGATGGTGCGGGTGCTGCGGGTGGTGGAGAAGATGCCTGGCGTACGGCAGCTCAACGAGCTGGGCGGCGCGTTGATTGGACTGGGGAAGGGGCTGATCCTGGTGTGCCTCTGCCTGTGGGTACTGCGGCTGGCCGGAATTATTACACCGGAAATGGCGGCGGGATCGCGCGCGCTGGACTTGTTTGGCCGGTGGAGCGGCGGACTGATCGGGTGAAGGATGGGTCCCCTTCGAGAAAATTTTCAATTTGTTCATGCACATCTTTTGAAGATTTGATATAACGGATACAATACAAATCGTATGCCCTCCCTCGGGAGCGGCTGTGGAGGTAGAAATTTATGCAACCGACCCTGTGTACAAGATGCAAGAAGCGGGTGGCCGTGGTCTTTATCTCAAAGATCGAAAACGGCGAGCCTGTCAACGAAGGCCTGTGCCTGAAATGCGCCAAGGAAATCGGCCTGCCCCAGGTGGGGGAGATGATGCGCCGCATGGGCATCACCGATGAGGACCTGGACATGATCAACGATGAAATGATGAGCGCATTCGGCGGCGCAGAGTCCATGGCGGGCCTGATCCCCAAGGAGGATGAAGAGGACGGCAGCGAGGACGGCAAGACCGCCACTTTCCCCTTCCTTAACCGCCTTTTCGGCAGCGGCGGCGACCAGACACCGGCTCCCGCCGGCGGCGATGGCGCGGGACGGAGCCACGAGACCAAGGAGCGCAAGGCGGATAAAACGCCCAAGCGGAAATATCTGGACAGCTACTGCATCAATCTCACCGAGCGGGCCCGTTCCGGGAAACTGGACCATCTGGTGGGCCGGGAGCAGGAGATCGAGCGGGTGGTCCAGATCCTCAACCGCCGTCAAAAGAACAATCCCTGCCTGATCGGCGAGCCCGGCGTGGGCAAGACGGCTATTGCCGAGGGGCTTGCCCAGCGCATTGCCAACAGGGAGGTACCTTTCAAGCTGCGGGACAAGGAGGTCTATCTGATGGACCTCACCGCCCTGGTGGCCGGAACCCAGTTCCGGGGCCAGTTCGAGAGCCGGATGAAGGGCCTCATTGAGGAGATCCGCAAGTGCGGCAACATCATCCTGGTCATCGATGAGGTCCATAGCATCGTGGGCGCAGGCGATGCCGAGGGCAGCATGAACGCCGCCAACATCCTAAAGCCCGCCCTCAGCCGGGGAGAGATCCAGGTCATTGGCGCTACCACCTTTACCGAGTACCGCAAGCATATCGAAAAGGACACCGCCCTGGAGCGCCGGTTCCAGCCGGTGACGGTGAACGAGCCCAATCTGGAGGACACCATGCAGATCCTTCGGGGCATCGCCCACTATTACGAAACCTTCCACGGGGTGAAGATCCCCGAGGGCATCCTGCGGCAGGCGGTGCTGCTCTCGGAGCGGTATATCACCGACCGTTTCCTGCCGGATAAGGCCATCGACCTGATCGATGAGGCCTGCTCCGACATGAATCTCAAGGACGAGGGCATCAACCGCCGCCAGGAGATCGGCCGGGAGCTTGCCGACTACGGCAAGGAGCGGGAGCTGCTGGAGGCTGCCGAGGAGCCCAATTTCGAGCGGCTGGCGGAGATCAAGAGCAGGGAGCTGCAGCTCCAGACCGAGCTGGACGGCCTGACTGCCCAGGGAGAACCGCAGCTGACCATGGATAATCTGGCCCGGGTCATCGAGTTGTGGACCAAGATCCCAGCCAGCAAGATCAGGGAGGAGGAGTTCAAGCGCCTCTCCGAGCTGGACCAGCGGCTGAAAAAGAAGGTAGTGGGCCAGGACCAGGCCATCGATGCCGTGTCCGCCGCCATCCGCCGCAACCGGGTGGGGATCTCGCCCAAGCACAAGCCGGTGAGCTTCATTTTTGTAGGCAGCACCGGCGTGGGGAAGACGGAGCTGGTCAAGCAGCTGGCGGACGATCTGTTCAACGCGCCGGAGAGCCTGATCCGTCTGGATATGTCGGAGTTTATGGAGAAACACTCTGTTTCCCGGATCATCGGCTCCCCTCCGGGCTATGTGGGCTACGATGAGGCGGGACAGCTGACAGAGAAGATCCGCCGTAAGCCCTATTCGGTGGTCCTCTTTGATGAGATCGAGAAGGCCCATCCCGATGTGCTGAATGTGCTGCTCCAGATCCTGGACGATGGGCAGATCACCGATGCCCACGGGCGGAAGGTGAACTTTGAGAATACGGTCATTGTCATGACTTCCAACGCGGGGAGCGAGCGTAAGGAAGGGTCGGTTGGCTTCAACAAGTCCGCCAGTGAGCTGGATAAGGACCGGGCCATGAAGGCGCTGCAGCAGTTCCTTCGTCCGGAGTTCATTAACCGCGTGGATGAGATCGTCTGCTTTAACAAGCTGACGGAAGAGGATTTCCTGCCCATTGCCCGGCTGATGCTGGACGAGCTGAAAGCCAGCATGAAGGAGAAGGGGCTGACGCTTTCCTACGATGACCGGCTGGTGGAATATCTGGTGAAGAGATCCTACTCGGCGGCATACGGGGCAAGAAATCTCCGCCGCACGATCCAGAAGGAGGTGGAGGACCAGCTGGCCCTGGCCATCATTAACAGCTACGATCACCCCGCCACACAGTTGTCGGCAACGGCGGAGGAAGAAAAGGTCCTGATTCGGGCGCTGTAGGACAGCGTAAGGGGAGGAGAACGCGATGAATTTGTTCCGAAAGGATATAGAACCCCGCTGCGCCTATTGCACAAAGGGGAGCGTGATCAATGAGAGGGAAGTTGTCTGCCCGAGGAAAGGCGTAGTGGCTATGGAGTACCACTGCCGCCGTTTCCAATATGATCCCTTTAAGCGCGTCCCGCCCCGGCCGGTAAAATTGGAGACCTCCAGGCTGAAAGAGGAAGATTTTGCCATATAAAAGTTGTGGGGGCGCGGGGGCGGGGGGGGGGCCCGATTTTTGAGGTATGGTAGGGGTTTGTTGTGTTGGGGTTGTAACACGAGAAG
>CAMWTG010000071.1 GCA_947177115.1 uncultured Clostridia bacterium | reverse complement strand
GTACTGGGGGCCGCCGGGCGCGCCGGAGCCGGGCTGCTGGTACTGGTTATACTGATTGTACTGGGTGTACTGGGCCTGCTGGGCGGCGTACTGGGCCTGCTGCTGGGCGGCGCGGGCCTCCCGCTGGGCCTTGGCGTTCTGCGCGGCCTGGGACGCCTGGGCGCCCACCTCGCCGGCGGTCTTCTGGAAGGAATCCAGCGCCTCCCGCACGTCCGCTTTCAGATCCTCCATGTTCTTGCCGGCAATGGGGGACTCGCCCAGCAGGAAACGCTCGATGGCGTAAACGCCCGCCACGGCGATGGCTACCCCCAGAATCGCCATCACAAAGCCGCCGAAGTAGCTGCCGAAGCCGCCGGGATAGATGATGGCGCTTACGATCATGCTGAGAAACCGCACAATGAGGTAGCCCACGCCGGAACCGGCCAGGCATACCAGCAGGCCATCGGAGTTCCGGCCGGTACGCTTAAAAGCGATCAATCCGCAGACAATAGCCATCAAAGCCAGCATCACGGCGGCCAATCCGTTCAGACCCACGATGCGGATGGTGCCGAACACGCCGGCCCAGCCGATCCGGAAGATCCCCCGCAGCGCGTAAAACAGCGAGCGCAGCGCCAGTCCGCCGCACACGGCCATGCACAGGGCGGCAAAGACGGTCAGGACCATGCCGCTGCCGGCGCCGCCGGACGCCGGCTGCTGAGAGGGCTGCTGATCGGAGGCGGCCTGCTCCTGTCTGGCGCCGCAGGAGGCGCAGAAGACCGCTCCCGGCGCGACATCCGCGCCGCAATTCCAACATTTCATACTTTTTTCTCCCTTCATTTATGATCTGTCCGCCGTCAGGATGCCGGAGACCAGCCGGCCGATCAGCCCCTCGGCGGGCTGAAAGACCACCACCGCGTCCTCCGGCGAGAGAAGGCGGACGAGATACACGCAAAAAAATAACACGCAGACCAGGCCTATGCCCCAGCGGAAGACCCGCTCCGGCAGCCGCCGCCGGAACAGCAGCAGCGCCGCCGCCGGCACCGGGAGCCAGAACAGAGGGTGGAACCGGAGCGCTCCCGCCAGATCCAGCCGCAGCAGGGACAGCCAGGCCCGGCTCATGCCGCAGCCCGCGCAGGAAACCCCCGTGAGGAACAGGATGGGGCATGTCACGCCCAGAGACTCGATGACCACATAGAAGAGGACAATGGCCAGCAATGCCTGAAGGTCTTTTGTACGCATCTGCGGCCCTCTCTTCTGCCTTACAAAGCTGTATTCGGCGTCCGGCGCCTGTTGTGCATACAGCGTCCCCTCCCGCCCAGCGGACGGGACGGCGGCTGCGCCTCCTATGCTACCATGTTCCCCTCCGGTTTGCAAGAGGAAATTCTCCTTTTTTCGGCAGGACCGTCGGCGCAGGCCTGCGCAGCTCCCGTGATCCGGAGGAAAAGGTCCGCGCTGTTTTCGTGGACAAGCCGGAAAATATGTGCTATACTATCCCATACCCTGGAAATCAGAAGATACCGGAAAGGAGGCGCCTATGCGGATCAACGTACTGGGCGTAGGCTTTGACAATATGACGGTGGAGCAGGCGGTGGCCGAGGGCGTGCGCCTGATGAGCACGGAGGGCGCCCACTATGCGGCGACCCCCAATCCGGAGATCGTGGAGGTCTGCCGGGAGGATGAGGACGCCAGAGCCGCCGTCAACGGCGCGGATCTCGTGCTGGCGGACGGCATCGGCATCATCTACGGCGCGAAGATGCTGGGCACGCCCCTCAAGGGCCGGGTCACCGGCATCGGCTTCGCCCAGAGCCTGATGGCCCGGATGGCGGAGAGCGGGAAAACCCTCTTCCTGCTGGGGGCCAAGCCCGGCGTGGCGGAAAAGGCCGCCGGGAATTTGCAGCGCCAGTACCCCGGCCTGCGGATCGCCGGGACCCATGACGGCTACTTTCAGGAGGACGGCCCGGTGATCGAGGCCATCCGCGAAAGCGGCGCGGACGTGGTGTTCGTCTGCCTGGGCGCGCCCAAGCAGGAGAAGTGGATGCGTAAGAACGGCGAGGCCACCGGGGCCCATCTGCTGGTGGGCCTGGGGGGCTGCCTGGACGTGTTCTCCGGCGAGGTCCAGCGGGCCCCGGAGGCGTTTCAGAAGCTGGGCCTGGAGTGGCTCCACCGGCTGGCGAAAAATCCCAGCCGCATCGGCCGGATGATGAAGCTGCCGATGTTCCTGGTCCATGTGGCCGGAGAAAAGGGGCGGAAATGAGCGGTAAACTGATCGTATTGGAGGGCGCGGACGGCGCGGGAAAGACCACCCAGGCCGGCCTCATGGTCCGGCGGCTGGAGGGGGAGGGCGTCCCCTTCCGGCAGGTGAAATTCCCCCGGTACGGCAGCCCCTTCGCCGCGCCGGTGGAACGCTATCTGCAGGGGGACCTGGGGAAAAAGCCCGGGGACGTGAGCGCCTACGCCGCCTCCACCCTGTACGCCGTGGACCGCTACGCCTCCTTCCGTCAGGACTGGCGGGAGGACTACGAGGGCGGGAAGGTGATTCTGACCGACCGCTACACCACTTCCAACGCCGTCCATCAGGCCCCCAAGCTGCCGGAAGGGGAGCGGCAGCCCTATCTGGACTGGCTCTTCGATTTGGAATACAGCCGCCTGGCCCTGCCGGAGCCGGACCTGGTGATCTATCTGGACCTCCCGGCGGAAATTGCCGCCCGGATGCTCCGCCTGCGTGAGGAGGCCACCCACACCCGGGCCGACATCCACGAGCAGGACGGAGCCTACCTCCGGGCCTGCCAGGAGAGCGCCCGGGAGATCGCGGACCGTCTGGGCTGGCGGCGGGTGGACTGCTCCCGGGAGGGGGCCCTCCGCACCCCGGAGGACATCCACCGGGAGCTGTGGGAGCTTGTCCGGCCCCTGATCGGGAAATAGTCCCGGAGAAATTGCGAGAGACGCATGGATGACCGGATCGTTGACGATGCAATTGCATACGTAAGGGAAATATTTGCGCACGACTATAGCGGACACGACTTTTTTCACACGCTTAGAGTGTATAAAATGGCAGTGACCATAGCGGAGCGGGAGGGAGCGGATCTGCTCACCGTCCAACTGGCCGCGCTGCTGCACGATGTGGACGATGTCAAGCTGTCGCCGGAGACCCACGAAAGCAAGGGAAAAGCGGTCAGCTTTTTACAGCGGCATGATGTTCCGCAGGAAACCATGGAAAAGATTTGCCAGATCGCAGGCGAGATCTCCTTTGCGGGAACAGATACCGTTGTCCCCCAATCATTGGAGGGCAAATGCGTGCAGGACGCGGACAGGCTGGACGCCATAGGCGCGATCGGGATCGCAAGAGCCTTTGCCTACGGCGGCAGTCATGACCGGGCCATGTACGATCCGGACGTTCCTTTCAAAGAAGGCATGAACGGGGAGGACTACCGAAAGAGCCTCTCCACCACCGTCAATCACTTCTATGAAAAGCTGTTTCATCTCCGCGCAATGATGAACACCGATACGGCAAAAGCAATAGCAAAGGCGAGAGACGCCTATATGAGGGCATATATCGCGGAATTTTTCGCGGAATGGGAGGGCGTCCGATAGCCTCCCGCGCATCGCCGCAAGCCCGCCGCGGGAGGGCGCCTGCAGAAAAGACGGGGGCGCGTCCGCGCCCCCGCCCCGCGGGTATGTAGACTCTCAGCAGCACCCGCAATTGCAGCTATTGTTGTTGTTGCAGCAGCAGCATCCGCAGTTGCAGCAGCAGTTGTTGTTGCAGCCGCACCCGCTGTTATTGCTGTTGCTGCCATTGCAGCAGCAGTTGCAGCAGCAGCACCCGTTGTTGCTGCCATTGCCGTTGCCGCAGCAGCAGCACAGCAGGATGATGATCAGGATGATCCACAGGCAGCCGCAGTCGTTACCGTTGTTCCACATGTTTTGTTTCACCTCACTTATCAATCTGGAACATCCTATGCCGGTACGGCGCAAAAGGCAGCTTGGCCGGAGAAAATTTCTGGAAGGAAAAACAAGATGTTTCATTCCATTACCCTTTGCCTCGATATGAAGGGCTGTCCCAACCGCTGCAAGCACTGCTGGATGGGCTGGAGCCCCAATGGGGACATGCCCGAGGAGGAGCTGTCCGCCGCCGCCGCGGATTTCGCCCCCTTTGCCGGAAACCTGGAGCTCTACGACTGGGACCGGGAGCCGGACTACTCGGACCGCTACCGGGAGCGCTGGGAGCTGTGCTGTAAGCTGTCCGGCCCCAGGCCGCACCAGCCCCACTTTGAGCTTGCCAGCGTCTGGCGGCTGGTCCGGGACGGGAGCTACGCTCCCTGGCTGGCCGGGCTAGGGGTGGGCGCTGTGCAGCTGACCCTCTTCGGCGGCGAGGAGACCACCGACTGGTACACCGGGCGGAAGGGCGCGTACCGGGAGATCCTGCAGGCCATAGACATCCTGCTGCAAAACGGCATCGCCCCCCGCATCCAGGTCTTTGTCAGCAAGCGGAATCTCTCCGAGCTGCCCCAGGTGGAGGCGCTGATCGAACAGCTGGACCTGGACCGCCGCTGCCGGGACATCGGGCGGGAATTTGACTGCTTCGTCCACCAGGGCAGCTGCGATGGGGAGAACAGGCGGTTCTACGATGTGTGGATCACGCCGGAGGACCTGGAGAAGATCCCGCCCCGTCTGGCGGCGGGGACGCTGAAGTACTTCAGCGCGGAAACATTGCCGGACGTATTCGGCCGGCCGGAGGATGAGCTTTACCGGGAACTGCTGGCGGACGGATCTACCTTCCGCTATGTGTCCGATGATCCGGTGTTCTTCATCGACCGCAGCTGCGATGTTTACCCCAACATCACCACCCCCTCCCCCTTCTGGCGGCTGGGGAACTGGAAAAAGGACGGGGCCGGGGCGGTGCTGGAGGCCTATGCCGCCAGCCGTTCTCCCGCCCAGCACGCCAGGCTGACCGTTCCGGCCAGCCAACTGGCCCGGGCCTGCGGCGATCCAAACAGCCGGCGGCTCTTTGGCCGGGAGGACTACATTGAGCTTTTACTGCACCGGTACTGCGCCGGCGCTTGAAATCATATCCAAGGGAGGACATGACTCCATGAATCAGGACGACCGCTATCATACCACCAGCTGGGACGGAGATGAGATGGCCCGCCGGGCGGAGGAGACGGGATACGCCGCCGCCGGAGAGCACTCCGCCGCCCGTCCCGCCGGACAGAAGCGAAAGAAAAAACGGAAGAAAAAGCGCACCAACCCCTTGCTGGCCATCCTTCTGTGGGTTGCCATCGTGGGGGCCTCCTCCGCCATTTTCGCGGCGGTGGGCTGGATGCTGGCCAACGACTTCGCCGCGCTGAACAAGCCCATGAAGGAAGTCAGCTTCCAGGTCACCGAGGACTTTATCGCCGAGGTGCGGGAGGAGAAGCAGGAGGACGGCTCCACCAAGGAGGTCACCTACTACGACATGGCGAAGGTGGCCCAGGCGCTGAAGGAGGAGGGGCTGATCGAGTACGACTGGTTTTTCCGCATCTTCTGCAAGTTCTACCACGCGGACACCAAGCTGACCACGGGCACCTTCTCCCTGAACACGGAGATGGACTACATGGCCCTGGTCCGCAGCATGCGCACCGCCGGCGGCAAGACGGAGACCGTCAACGTCACCATCCCCGAGGGCTACACCGTGGCCCAGATCATCGATCTGCTGGCGGAGAACGGCGTGGGCACCGTGGAGGCCCTGACGGACACCGCCGCCAATTATGAGTTTGACAGCTATGTCTTTGTGAACAACGAGGACCTGGGGGATCCCCGCCGCCTGGAGGGCTATCTGTTCCCGGACACCTATGAGTTTTATGTGGGCGCGAGGACGGAGCTGGCCTTCAACTCCATCCTCTCCAACTTCCAGAACAAGGTCTATGCCAACGAGGATCTGGCGGATCTCTTTGCCGAGTCCGCGTACAGCACCGAGGAGATCATCACCATGGCCTCCCTGATCGAGCGCGAGACCGATGGCACCGATCGCCGGAATATCTCCTCCGTTATCCACAACCGTCTGGAAAAGGGCGGCGAGACCGGCCGCCTGCTGCAGATCGATGCGTCTCTGGTCTATGCCGCCGGGCGGGCCATCACCCAGGACGACTACACCAGCCTGGACAGCCCCTACAACCTCTACCTCCACGAGGGCCTGCCCCCCACGCCCATTGCCAATCCGGGCCTTGCCGCCATTCAGGCGGCGCTGGATCCGGCGGACACCAGCTACTACTTTTATGTCCTGGTGGGCGACAAGCATGTGTTCAGCGAGACGCTGGCCGAGCACAACCGGAACGTGGCCGCAGCCGCCGAGGCGGCGGCACAGGCCGGAGAGTAAGCGGCCATGGGAGAGAGAAGAAAGCCTGAGCTCCTGGCCCCGGCGGGGGACATGGAGCGGCTGCGGATGGCGGTGCTGTACGGCGCGGACGCGGTGTATCTGGCAGGCGAGAGCTTCGGGATGCGCTCCTTCGCGGGGAATTTCTCCCCCGAGGAGCTGCCCCGGGCGGTGGAGTTCGCCCACGCCCACGGCGTGCGGGTCCATGCGGCCATCAACACCATGCCCCGGAATGAGGAGGTCGAAGCCCTGCCCGCCTGGCTGGAGCTGCTCAACGATGCCGGCGTGGACGCGCTGATCGCGGCGGATCTGGGGACCTTCACCCTGGCGGGAAAATACGCCCCCCGGTGCGAGCGGCATGTGTCCACCCAGGTGAGCATCGCCAACCATGCAGCCGCCCGGGCCTGGTATGAGCTGGGGGCCAAAAGGGTGATCCTGGCCCGGGAGCTGAGCCTGGAGGAGATCCGGGAGATCCGTGCCAAGACGCCGCCGGAGCTGGAGATCGAGGCATTTGTCCACGGCGCTATGTGCGTCAGCTACAGCGGGCGGTGCCTGCTGAGCAACTATATGACCGGACGGGACAGCAACCGGGGGGCCTGCGCCCAGCCCTGCCGCTATCAGTATTATCTGATGGAGGAGAAGCGGCCCGGGGAGTATTTCCCCGTCTTTGAGGACAACAAGGGCACCTACATCATGAACTCCCGGGATATGTGCATGATCGACCATGTGGACGACCTCATAGACGTGGGCCTATCCAGCCTGAAGATCGAGGGCCGTGCCAAGAGCGCCTACTACGCCGCCATTGTCACAGGAGCCTACCGCCACGTCATCGATGACGTATGGGCTGGGAGGCCCATCGACCCTGTCTGGCGAAACGAGGTGGAGAAGGTCAGCCACCGGCACTACGCCACCGGTTTCTACTACGGTCCGCCGGGACAGTATTATGAGAACGCCCGGTACATCCGGGAGTGGCAGGTGGTGGCCCTGGTGACGGAATGTGACGGGACGGGCCTCGCCACCCTGACCCTGCGGAACAAGTTTGCCGCAGGGGATACATTGGAAGTGGTGGGACCGGATATGAAGCCATTTTCCTTTGAAGCGGCCGACATTGAGGATGCCGAAGGCCAGCCCGTCACGGAACCCAAAACGCCCCAGATGCTTCTGCGGGTGCGTCTGCCCCGGCCGGTCCCGGCCTGGAGCATCCTGCGGATCGAGAGGGATCTGTCGGCAAAATCCTGATGAAAGGAGGACCGCCATGAGACGGAAAGATCGTGAGAAGGACGCCGCCTTTGCCTGGGAGGTGTTTGACCGCGCGCCCTATGCCGTGCTGAGCATGCGGGATGAGGAGGGCGGCTACGGCGTCCCCGTCAGCCCCGCCAGGATCGGCGGGAAGGTGTATTTCCATTGCGCCCAGGCGGGGAAAAAGCTGGACTGCCTGTCCCAATGGCCCCAGGCCAGCCTGACGGCGGTAACGGACACAGCGCCGGACTATTTCAGCTGCAATTACCGCTCCGCCATCCTCCGGGGAAAAGTCTCCCTGGTGGAGGACGAGGGGGAGAAAACCGAAGCCCTGCGGGCCATCTCCCGGCGGCACTGTCCGGGCGATATGGCGGACTTTGACCGGTACCTGGTGCCCCGCCTGAAAACAACTGCCGTATGCCGGATGGACGTTGCGGAGATCACGGGAAAGGAGCGGATGCCCAAATGAAAAAGATCAAGCTGCCGCTGAAGATCCTGCTGGGGCTTCTGGCCCTGCTGCTGGTGGTGGCCGCAGGCTATGTCATTTACGTCTTTGCCGCCTACTACCGGGTGGAGGACAACCAGATCCTGCCCGTGGAAATGGTGGGCGATGCGGTGAATGCGGAACTGACCACCAACGAGGTATACCGCGCGGCCTCCTACAACATCGGCTTCGGTGCCTACAGCAATGACTACAGCTTCTTCATGGACGGCGGCAAGGAGAGCCGCGCCCGCTCCCCGGAGGCAGTCAACGAGAATGTTGCCGGGGCCATGGAGACGGTAAAGGCCATCGATCCCCAGTTCCTCCTGCTCCAGGAGGTGGACATAGACGGCACCCGCAGCTACCACATCGATGAGCTGGACCTGGTGGACGCCGCCCTGGACGGCCTGTTCCTGAACCGGACCTTTGCCCAGAACTACGACAGCCCCTATCTCTTCTGGCCCCTGACCGAGCCCCACGGGGCCAACCGGGCGGGGCAGGCCACCTATTCTCTGTTCCCCATTGCCTCCGGCCTCCGCCGCCAGCTGCCCATTGAGGACGGCTTCATGAAGCTGGTGGACTGCGACCGCTGTTACTCCGTCCAGCGCATCCCCCTGGCGGAGGAGGGCAGGGAGCTGGTACTGTATAACCTTCATCTCTCCGCCTACACCTCCGATGGGACCATCGCCGAGGCGCAGCTGGAAATGCTCTTCGCCGATATGCTGGCGGAGTATGAAAACGGCAACTATGCCATTGCCGGAGGCGACTTCAACAAGGATCTGCTGGGGAACTCCGACAAGATCTTCGGCGTCTCCGGCCCGGCCTACACCTGGGCCCAGCCCATTCCCGCCTCCCTGGTTCCGGAGGGCCTGAGCATCGTGGCGCCCTTCGACCCGGAGAAGCCCGTGGCCTCCTGCCGCAACGCGGACCGGGCCTACGGCCCCGACAACTACCGGGTGACGGTGGACGGCTTCGTTGTCTCCGCCAATGTGGAAGTCAAGTCCGCCAAGGTCTGGGAGACCGGTTTCCGCTGGAGCGACCACAACCCGGTGTATATGGATTTTGTGCTGAGATGAATCAGAGCTGCCGCCCCGCTGGGGTGGCAGTCTTTTTTGACGGCGAGGGCCCCGGAATGACAAAATCCTCCCATGGACAGGGGGTATACTAGGTCTGTCCAAAGGAGGAGAACGATATGATAGTCTATTTGGATATGGCATTTCTGCTCAACTGCCTTACCGATGCCGCGGCGCTGTATGTCACGGGCCGTCTCTCCGGCCTGCCGCTGGAGAAAAAGCGGATCCTGGCCGCATCGCTGCTGGGGGGTACATACGGGGCGCTGTGCGCCCTGCCGGGACTGGGGACGGCGGCGGCCTTTCTGCCGCAGATGGCGGCGGCGGCGCTGCTGGTGCGGCTGGCCTTCGGGCGGCGGGAGGCGTTCCTGCGCAGGCTTCTGCTGTTTTTCATGCTCTCCTGCGCCATGGCTGGGGCTCTGGTGGCCGGCGGGCGGCTGCTGCGGGAGCATGACGGCCTGGCCGTTCTGGCGGCGCTGGACTGGCGGGTGTTCTTCCTAGCGGGGGGGACCTGCTTTCTTATCCTGTCGGTGGTCTTCCGGGGCGGGGCCCGCCACAGCGCGTCCGGCCAGCTCTGCCAATGCACCCTGGCCCGCCGTGGCCGCACGGCCTCCGTCACCGCTCTGCTGGACACCGGCAACACCCTTACCGATGGCCTGAGCGGCACGCCGGTCCTCACCGTCCACTGGGAGGCCCTGGGCGATCTCTGGACCCCGGAGGAACAAAGCGTCCTCTCCCGTCTGGAGACTGCCGGAGCTGCCCGCTGCCTGGAAAAGCTGGGGCCCGGTTTCCGTCTCCTGCCCTATCAGGCGGTAGGCGTCCGCAGCGGCCTGCTCCTCTGTTTCCGGGCGGACCGGGCCGCAATGGACAAACGGCAGCTGGGGCCTGTCACCGTAGCCCTCTCTCCCACGCCGGTTTCCGATGGCGGCGGCTACGCCGCCCTGTGGGGCGGAGACACCGGAAAGGAGGTCCGGCGCAATGCGGCATAAGCTTCTGACGGCCCTCCGCCGCCTTCTGGAGCGCCTGGGGCTGCTCCGGCCCGGCAAGATCCAGTACATCGGCGGCAGCGACACCCTCCCCTCGCCGCTGACCCGCGAGGAGGAGGCGGAAGTCCTGGCCCGCTTAGATGCGGGGGACGAAGGATCCCGCCAGATCCTCATTGAGCGCAATCTCCGTCTGGTAGTTTATATTGCCCGCCGTTTCGAGAACACCGGCATCAACATTGAGGATTTAATTTCTATCGGCACCATCGGCCTCATCAAGTCCGTCAACACCTACCGCACGGACAAGAACATCAAACTGGCCACCTACGCCAGCCGCTGCATTGAGAACGAAATACTCATGTACCTCCGCAAGAACTCCTCCCAGCGGGGCGAGGTGAGTCTTGACGAACCCCTCAACACCGACTGGGACGGCAACGAGCTCCTGCTCAGCGATGTCCTGGGCACCGACGGCGACACGGTCATGCGCCCCATTGAGGCCGACGTGGACCGGCAGCTGCTGGACCAGGCCATCGGCAGGCTCTCGGAGCGGGAGCGGGAGATCATCATCCTCCGCTTCGGCCTGTGCGGCCACAAGGAGCAGACCCAGAAGGAGGTGGCGGACCGGCTGGGCATCTCCCAGTCCTATATCTCCCGG
>CAMWTG010000070.1 GCA_947177115.1 uncultured Clostridia bacterium | reverse complement strand
GTACGGGAGGAGGCTCCGGCCGCTGAACCGGTAAGGCCGGCGGAGGCGGCGCCCGAACCGGCCCCGGAGCAGACGTCCTTTGCCATTGGCCCCGCCCCCTGGCGGTTTGCCGGGGAGGTCCTCCGCACATATATTATTGCCGAGGATGGGGACAATGTGTGGCTCATTGACAAGCACGCCGCCCATGAGCGGATCAATTTTGACCGCATGAAGGCCGGCGCGGAACCCGTCATGCGCCAGCAGCTGCTGGCCCCGCTGGCAGTGGACCTGCCTGGGGAGCAATACGCCGTTTTGCTGGAGAACCTTCCCCTTTTGGAGGAATTCGGTTTTGAGGCGGAGGATTTTGGCACGGGGTGCCTGATGGTCCGGGGGATCCCCTCGGACCTGGACACAGGGCTTGTGCGGGAGACGTTGGAGGAACTGTCCGAAAAGCTGCTGACCGCCGGCGGGGCGGACCCCGCCGCGGCAAGAGATGTGATGCTGCACACCATGGCCTGCAAAGCATCGATCAAAGGGGGGTGGACCTCCGATCCCGCCGAGCTGAAGGTTTTGATCGAGAAAGTGCAGAGCGGGGAGGTCCAGTACTGCCCCCATGGGAGGCCGGTCAAGGTGAAGCTGTCGAAATATGAGATCGAGAAGATGTTCAAGCGGGCGTAAAGGGTCCGTATAAGAGATGTCACATTTACCGCCAGACGTGCAGGGGAGAGCGGTGCCCGCCCTTGCATCGGTCCGGCGGATAACAAACTGTCTGCGATACCGCAGGCACAGCAAAGGAGGGGCCCTGATGCCGCCAAAAGTCCTCTGCATTGTGGGCCCTACCGCCTGCGGCAAAACGAAAATGGGCGTTTTATTGGCCAAGGCATTCAACGGAGAAGTGGTCAGCATCGACTCGATGCAAATCTACAGAGGCATGACCATTGGCACCGCCGCCCCAACGGCGGAGGAAACGGAGGGCGTCCCCCACCACATGGTCGCCGTGGCTGACCCCGGCGAGGACTGGTCCGTGGCGCGGTTTGTCGAAGCCGCAGACCGCTGCGTCCGGGATATCCTGGCAAGAAAAAAGCTTCCTGTGCTGGTTGGGGGGACGGGATTATACCTGGACGCGCTCATTGCGGGCCGGACATTCGCCCCCGGTTCCTCCGGCGGCGCGGTCCGCCGGGAGCTGGAGCGGGAGCTGGCGGCAGGCGGTGTGGAGCCCCTGCTCGCCCAGCTGCGGCAGGTGGACCCGGTTTCCGCCGGAAAGCTCCACCCCGCCGACACCAAACGGATCCTCCGGGCGCTGGAGGTCTACCGGGAGACCGGGAAGACCATCTCCCGGCACAACGCCGAGACCCAGGCGCTGCCGGGGAAATATGACCCTGTCTACATCGGCCTGGCCTTCCGGGATCGTGAGGATATGAAAGCGCTGATCGGCCAGCGAGTGGACCGGATGATGGAGGAGGGCCTGCCGGAGGAGGTCCGGACCCTCCGGGACGCGGGGGTCCCCCGGAACTCCACCGCCCTTCAGGCCATCGGCTACAAGGAGCTGCTCCCCGCTCTGGAGGGGGAGCGGACTCTGGAGGAGGCGGCGGAGGAGATCAAGCTGCGCTCCCGGCAGTATGCCAAGCGGCAGCTGACCTGGCTGCGCCGGAATCCGGCCATTCACTGGATTTTGTGGGAAAAAGAACGAAACTTTGCATCCGCCTTCCAAATTGCGACAGAAATCCTCACTGCAGAGGGTCTACAATAGCCTCGGGCCGGACAAGCCTCCGGAACCCGACTACATACAAAAGAGAGGTAGACAACCATGAGCAAATCACCCAACCTGCAGGATGTGTTCCTTGCATCCGTCCGGCGGACGGAGACCCCGGTCACCCTGTTCCTGATGAACGGATTCCAGATGCGGGGCGTCATCACCGGATTCGACTCCTTTACCGTGGTCCTCACCGCCGATGGCAAGCAGAACCTGATCTACAAGCACGCCATCTCCACCGTCAGCCCTGCCCGGGAGGTGGACCTGACGGAATGGGAAGATACCCTGTAAGCTGAACGCGCCCCAACGGCTCCCGGAGAGAAAGAGATACATACCATGAAAAACAGCACCCTTGCGACAAAATTGATGATGTCCGCCATCTTTCTGACGGTACTGGTCTACTTCGGCGTGAACATGGCCGCTTACTTCAACGACCCCTATACCACCACCCTGGCTTTCAGCTATACCGGCGAGGACGCGGTAACGGTCTCCGGCTATGTGGTGCGGGATGAGGAGACCCTGGAGGGCGGCGGCGAGCTGGTCTATTCCTCCCGGGGAGAGGGGGAACGGGTGAGCCGGGGCGGCACGGTGGCCCTGGTCTATCCCACTGCCCAGGCCCTCAGCGATGCCAACGCCCTCCGGGAGCTTACCGGCCAGCTGGATCAGCTCCGGTATGCCCAGTCCCTGGCCGCGGGCAGTCAGGCCACCGCCCGCTTGGACGATGAGATCGCCAATGCCCTCTCCGAATTCCATAGCGCCCTGGCTGCGGGCAGCACCAAGGAGGCAGCCGATGTGGGACAGACTCTCCGGACCGCTGTGCTGCGCCGTGGATACGCCTATACCGGCGCAGACGGACTGGAGGCGTCCATTGAGTCGCTGCAGAGCCGGATCAGCAGTCTGACCGCCTCTGCGGAGGCGGACGTCACCCGCGTCTCCGCGCCTAAGGCGGGGCTGTTTTCCGGGCTGGTGGACGGCTATGAGGCCGTGCTGACCCCGGAGAGCATTCAGGAAATGACCCCCTCCGATTACCGGAATATCACGCCCGGCTCCGTTTCCGGCGTGGGAAAGATGATCTACGGCGATGAGTGGTCCTTTGTGACGCTGATGCGCAGCGAGGATGTGAAGCGGCTCCAGGTAGGCGGCTCCGCGAAACTCCGGTTTCAGAAGGGGCTGGACCGGGATGTGACCATGAAGGTGTCCGGCATCAGCGCCGAGGAGGGCGGACGGCGGGTAGTGATTTTTACCTCCCGGCAGTACCTCCAGCTGGCCACCCTTCTGCGCCATCAGAACGCCCAGGTGATCTTTGAGAGCTTCGATGGCATCCGGGTGCCCCGCAGCGCCGTCCGGGTGGGCAACCAGCAGGTGACCGATGAGAACGGAGAGCCTGTTCTGGACAGCCAGGGGAATCCCAAGACCCAGCCGGTAACGGGCGTGTACTGCCTCTGGGGAGACACCGCCCGGCTCAAGCCGGTGAAAGTGCTGTGGCAGGAGGACGAGTACATCCTGGTGGCTCCGGACGAGGAGGCGCTGCGGTCTTTCCTCTCGGAACAGGCAAGGGAGAGCCGCCGCCTCCGGGCGGGGGACCAGGTGATCACCGCTGCGGCGGAGTTGTATGACGGAAAGGTGGTCCAGTAAATGAGCATTGCGGAAAATATCCAGATGATCCGGGACCGGATGGCCCGGGCCGCCAAAGCGGCGGGACGGGATCCGGCGGAGATCCTGCTGGTGGGCGCCAGCAAGATGAACGGCGCCGGCGCCTGCCGGGAGGCCATTGCCGCCGGTATCGATGCCCTGGGGGAGAACCGGGTCCAGGAGATGACGGCAAAGCTGGCCGAGAACGCCTACGATGGCGCGCCCCTGCACTTCATCGGCCATCTTCAGCGCAACAAGGTGCGCCAGGTGGTGGGGAGGGCCGCGCTGATCCAGTCGGCGGGCTCCGTGGAGCTGCTGGAGGAGATCCACCGGCAGGCGGAAAAGCTGGGGATCACCCAGAACGTGCTGCTGGAGGTGAACATCGGCGGAGAGGCGAGCAAGAGCGGCTTCTCCCCTCAGGCGCTGTACCCGGCGGCGGAAAAAGCGCGCACACTTTCCCATATTTGTGTGCGCGGTTTGATGACGATTCCGCCCATTGCGGAGAAACCCCACGGAAATTTGCCCTATTTTGCAAAAGTTGCCCAGCTTTATGTTGACATAAGCCGAAATTTGTATGATAATGGTTTTATCTATCTGTCCATGGGAATGAGTGACGACTTTGAGGATGCTATAGCCGCTGGGGCCACGATGGTCCGGGTGGGTTCCGCCATCTTTGGGCATAGACAGTATAGCCAATAACGGGAGGTTTCCGCCATGAGCTTGTTTGACAACATCAAGAGGATGATCAGCCCCCTCAGCGATGAGGACGATGATTACGATGAGATTTTTGACGACCGGGACTCGCCTTTTATCGATGAGCGTCCCCGCGGCATGGACCGGGGCGGCAGCTCCATTGACAGAGGCCGGGGCAAGGTGGTTAATATCCATGCCACTACCCAGCTGAAGGTGGTGCTGGTAAAGCCGGAGCGTTTTGAGGCAGCCAGCGAGATCGCCGACCATCTGAAGGAGAAGCGGACGGTGGTGGTGAACCTGGAGTCCACCCATAAGGATATTGCCCGGCGCCTCATTGATTTCCTCTCCGGCGTGGCCTACGCGGGGGAGGGCAAGATCAAAAAGGTGGCCGCCAACACGTACATCATCACACCCTACTCCGTGGACATCCAGGGCGACCTGATTGATGAGCTGGAGAGCAACGGGATGTATTTTTAAGTCAAATGGAATGGCCGCGCCATTTCGTTTGAGGAGGCTCGCGCATCGCTCTGCGTCCCGGCCGTCCGCCTTCGGCGGGCCCTTTGACGCTTGCTGCGCGGGAGGTGTTTTTCAGGGCGGAGGTCCTTGAAAAACGATGAAAATTTGCTTTGCGCCTGCGGGCGCGAAACGCTGCGAGGCTTTTTAAGCTGCTGCACTGGAATTAGGAGGGAAAGCACAAATGATGACCCCGCAGGAAGTGGCGAACTGCACCTTTGCCAAGTCGGTGATGGGCGGCTACAACATGGCATCGGTGGATGATTTTCTGGACAAGCTGACGGAGGACTACGCCGCCCTTTACAAGGAAAACGCCGCATTGAAGGCCAAGCTGAAGATGACGGTGGAAAAAATGAGCGAGTACCGGGAATCGGAGGATGCCATCCGCTCCACCCTCCTGGCGGCCCAGAAGATGTCTACCGCCATGCTCAGCGAGGCGGAGCAGAAGCGGGATAAGCTGATTGCCGAGGCATCCGCCGATGCGGAGAAGCGTTTGTCCGATTTGAAGCAGCAGATCGCGGAGGAGGAGCACCGCCTGTCATCGGTGCAGTTCCAGGTGGACAAGGAGCTGGAGACGGAGCGCAAGCGCCTGACCATTGGGCAGGAGCAGCTGCGGGCCTTTATCCGGGACGTCCGGGCGGTGTGCAACGAGGAGCTGGCTCAGCTGGAGCTGCTGCCGGAGCTGCCCATAGAGGAGCCCAAGCCGGAGCCTGTGATCCAGGTGGTGCCGCCGGTTCCGGAAGTGCAGGAGGAGGTCTCCGCTCCCGCTGGAGAGGTCTCTGCCCCCGAAGAGGAGGATTTCAACCACGATGATCTGCTCCAGGCCATCAGCGCCTTTGCGCCGGCCGGCCCCGCCGCCGGGGCGGAGCCGGAGGAGGCCGATGATCCCTTTGCCGAGGATGAGCCGGAGGATGTTTCCGCTACGCGGATCATGAATTTGGATGAATTGCAGTTTGGACCGAATTATAAAAAGGATTAGAAAAAGAGGCGGCTGCATGCCGCCTCTTTTTGTTCCGGTGGGGCGGAGCCCCTGCGTCCCCCTTTTCTTTTGCCGCCGCGGGCGGCTTGCTTGACCGGCCTGCTGGCCGGCGGGCGCTTTTTTCCATTAGCTTTGCCCCTGCCGGGGCGGGGCCTTCTTTTCGCTTGTGCGAAAAGAAGCAAAAGCACCCTCAAGGGACGAAACGTCCCTTGAGGATCCCTGGCATGTTTTGTTTTTATTACGCTACGAACTGGGAGACCGCTTGTTCTGCGGGGTTCCCTGGGCCGTTAGGGGGCGAAGCGCCAGCGGATGCGTTCTTTCGTTGGACTTCGACTGCTGCGCCGGGGCGCGGCGGTGGGATGCTTCTTTGAGGGGAATGGTTCGTCTTTTACTAGTCCCGCGCTGCAAACAGAATTTGCACCGCCAGCTGGAAACCCCTGACGAAAGCGGTTTCCTCCCGGTATGTGCTCAATTCCGTCTGTACGTCCATGAAGGAGGAAATATCCTGTTCCGATACCTGCCGTTCAATTTGCTCTATTTTATCGCTGTTTCGTTCCAAAATGAGCTTTTTATCCTCCGTTTGCGTCTGCGGCGCGAGAAGATGGTAGAGGTCAGTCAATATGTTGGTCATTTTGGCGGCCTCCTGCGTGTGGTATTTATTACCCATACAGCATAGAGCATGGTTTATCGCAGGAGGCCGTAGGAAGAATCATTGGGGTAAAGCGGTATGCGGTCTACTCTTATGAAAAAGGCCGCGCCTGTCCGGAGATGAAGGGCCTGGTAGCTCTGGCGGACTATTTCGGCGTATCTATGGACTACCTGGCAGGCCGGACGGATAAACGAGAAGTCAACCGGTGACCGCCCCGGGAGATCCAGCGTGTATCAACGGTAGGGACTAAGATGCCATCCTGAAACAGACGCTTCGCCCGATACACGGAACAGAAGCCCGGTTCAGACCGGACGGACTACAGGACAAGCGCAAAATAAAAAGCTCCCCGTAATCAATAAGGGATTCTTAAACCGCAGGTTTAAGTGATTTTTTGGGTACTTTTTGTTCACACAAAAAGTACCCGCGGAGTCCGGGGCCGCGCAGGTCCCGGGCCATCGACCAGAAACCACCCGCCCCGCGCCAGCCAGGCGCGGAGAAAGGAGCCTCCAATGCCGAACCAACCCATTATCGCCCTTCTTTATGACTTCGACAAAACCCTTTGTACCCAGGATATGCAGAACTACGCCTTCATCCCCTCTCTTGGCCTGGCCCCGGGGGACTTCTGGAAGATCGCCAACGACTTCGGCCGTCAGGAGAAGATGGACAGCGTCCTGGCCTACATGTACGCCATGATCCGGGAATCGGAAAAAAGGGGCCTTCCGCTGACCCGCCAGCGGCTGAACCACTGCGGGCGGAATGTTTCCTTCTTCCCTGGCGTGACCGGCTGGTTTGAGCGGATCAACCGCTACGGGGGCCTCCTGGGGGTCCAGGTGGAGCACTATGTGATCTCCTCCGGCCTCCGGGAGATCATCGAGGGCAGCGCCATTGCCGGGGAATTCAAGGAAATTTACGCCAGCGAGTTTTACTACGATGGAGAGGGAAACCCCACCTGGCCCCGTCTGGCGGTGAACTTCACCGCCAAGACCCAGTTTGTCTACCGGATCAACAAGGGCGTGCTGGACGTTTCCGATGACCGTACCCTCAACGACTCCATGCCGGATGACAGCAAGCGGGTGCCCTTCCCCAACATGATCTACCTGGGGGACGGCCTCAGCGATGTGCCCTGCATGAAGATGATGCGCGCCTACGGCGGTCAGGCCATCGCCGTCTATCAGGCGGTGAACCGCCGGGGCGTGGAGCAGCTGCTGCGGCAGGGACGGGTGGATTACATCTACCCTGCCGACTACCGGGAGGGCACGGAGCTGGAGATCACGGTGAAGAATATCATCCGGAAAATGGCCGTCAGCCAGCAGCTCTATGAGGAAAAGGCCAGCCAGCTGCGGGCCATCCAATAAAAATTTCCCCCGCAGGAACATTTCTTCCTGATTTGCGTCTGTATAAATATAGGCCGCTTGCAGAAACAAAAAAGGAGGAAGATCGGATGAAAAAGAAAGTATTTGCCCTGCTGGCAGCGCTGGCGCTGCTGTCCCTGGCCGCCTGCGGCGGCAGCAATGGCGGCAGCATGGACTCCATTGCGACCGACCAGATGGCCCCCAGCGCCCCCATGGATGCCGCCGACAGAAACACATCAAGCAATTTCGACATGTCTGGCGCGGAGGCGGGCTGGGCCGATGCCATGCCCGGCCCGGAACCGGACGTCCCCATGGGCGCCGAGGGCGTCTATGAGGAGGGTGTCGGCGGCTACGGCAACATTCCCGCCGGCGCGAAGATGATCTACACCGCCGACATGGACCTGGAGACCAAGGAGTACGATGCCGCCTCCCAGGCCCTCTCGGACTTGGTGGACGAGCTGGGAGGCTACTTTGAGCATCGCAGCCTGAACCAGGGGAGGTACTACCGCAGTCTCAGCTGCGTGGTCCGTATCCCGGCGGGGAACTTCCGCACCTTCCTGGAGCGGGCCGGGGAGACCGCCCACGTCACCGGCTGCACGGACTACCTGGAGGACGTCAGCGAGGCCTACTACGACCAGGAGGCCCGGCTGACCACCCAGCGCACCAAGCTGGAGCGCCTCCAGGAGCTGTTGGGCAAGGCGGAGAACATGGAGGACATCATCACCATCGAGAGCGCCATCAGCGAGACGGAGCTGCAGATCGAGTACCTCACCGGCAGCCTCCGGAAGTATGACAGCCTCATCAACTACTCCACCGTCAACCTCAACCTCCAGGAGGTCTACCGCCTCTCCACCGATGAGGAGGTCCCGGTGACTTTCGCCCAGCGGCTGGGAACCGCCTTTTCCACGGGATTCCAGCGGGGCGTGGAGGGCCTGGAGGACTTTACCATTGGTCTGGCCCGGAATTGGATGACGCTGCTGCTCCTGACGGCGGTCATTGCGGCTGTGATCCTGCTCCTTTGCCGCCGGAGGCGGAGGAAGGCGGAGCGTTCCGCCGCCGTCCCGCCAAGGGTGGAGGAGGCCGGAGAGAAGCGGCCCGAAGAGAAAAAGGAAGATTGACCTGTAGGGGCCGGCTTTCGCGCCGGCCCCTTTTCCCGCCCTCTTGACAATATCGAATATCGATGTTATATTGAAGACGGAAATAACGAATATCGATATTGGAGAGGAGGCGTCCCCATGGCCCGGGAAAAATTCCAGACTTTGACGGAGCAGATGTTTTATATTCTGCTGTGCCTCCAGCGGGAGTGCTGCGGGGTGGATGTGATGGACCAGGTGTCCCGCATCACGGAAGGCCGGGTCATCATCGGCCCCGGCACGCTCTACAGTCTGTTGGAGAGTTTCCAGCAGGAGGGCTTTATTCAGGAGACCCGGGTAGAGGGCCGGAAACGCAGCTACCAGATTACAGTAAAGGGCCGCCTGCGGCTGGAGGAAGAGGTCCGGCGTCTCCGCCGGCAGACGGAGGACTATGTGAATTTCGGAAAGGAGGCCAACGCATGAGCCGGGATAAAAAGCGTCAGATGATCTGGTACCAGGTGGACGACACCGGGGCTATTGCCCGCCATCTGGAAAAAATGGCCGCTAAAGGCTGGCTGCTGGAGAGCGTGGACAACTGGTGGTACATCTACTACCGGGCCGAACCGGCCCGGGTGAAATACGCCGTTGCCTTTTTCCCCGAGGCGTCCGTTTTTGACCCCGGCCTCACCGAGGGGCAGGAGACCTATATCGACTACTGCCGCGCCGCCGGGTGGGAGCTGGCGGCGGTTTACGGACCCATCCAGTATTTCCACTCCGCCTGCCCGGACCCGGTGCCCATTGAGACGGACGAGGCGGTGAAGCTGGCCGCCATCCGCCGCACCATGCGGAAAACCTCCGTCCTCAGCTATGCTCTGCTTCTGGCGCTGCCCGTCATAAGCCTGCCGGTGTTCTGGAGCATATTCCGCCGGGACCTCATGGAGCTTTTTTCCAATGACCGCCAGCTGGGCGTTATTGTCCTGATGCTGGCGATCCTCTTGTATGGCTGCGGGATGCTGCTGGATTACCTGATCTGGGTCCTGCGGTCCAAGCGTTCCGTGGCAAAGGGCGGGGCCTGCCGCAGGCCCCACACCCGGTTCCGGCTGCTGGCCTCCATCGCCATGATGGCGGTCTGCGGCGCTGTAGTGCTGTCCTTTTTTGTGGATGCCGGCACTTCCGGACTGTGGCCCGCCCTGGCGCTCTATCTGATCCTGTACAGCGGCGTCATGCTTCTGGGCCGCTGGGTGCTCCGGAAACTGAAGAGTCGTGGGACCAGCCGGGAGAATACCAAGGGAATTTTCTTCGCTTTCGCCATCGGGGCGGGAATAGCCGTGGGATTCCTTACCCCTCTCCTGTTTGGCGGACTGGCCAACGCCGGGATCATCCGTGCAGTCCGGGAACCGGCGGAGAGCTATACCTACAGCAATGGGAATTTCTCCTTCACCCGGGGCATCTACCGCGATGACCTCCCCGTGACCCTGGAGGATCTGGGCTGTGCCGTCACGGAGGAGGACCACTGCTCCTACAAGGCGGAGATCGACCGCTCCTTCCTGGCTGTTCGCGGCGAGTACACCCAGGCCGCCATGAACCTTGACAGCGATCTTCCCTGGCTGTATTATCAGATCTATGAGACAAAATGGCCCTGGCTGCTGGAGAAATGCTGGGAGGCGCTCACCGCGGCGGAAGAGGAGGATTCCTGGCCCGTACAGCCGCTGGTCCCCGCCCCCTGGGGTGCGGTGGAGGCATACAAGCAGGAGGAGCTGACCTCCTATTTCCTCCTCTACCCGGACCGCATCATTACATTCCGCCTGAGCGAGGATGCCTCACCTCAGCAGCTGGATACCATCGTCCGGACCCTGCAGCCATAGGAGGGACCCATCATGGGACTATACACCGACCAACCGAAAACCGGCCTTCCCCTTCGGGAGCTGTGCGAAACCATCCTGCAAGCCCCCGCCATTCCCGACTTCACCGCCCTGCAATTCTGCGATGACAGCGGCGGTGGACTGCGGCGGTACAATGTCTATCAGATCACCGCCAACGGACAGACTTACGTTCTGAAAAGCTCGGAGCGGCGGGAGGTAAACGTCTACCTGAATTTCCTGTCGAAGCACAATTTCCATACCCCCCAAGTCTACGGCAGCGCATTATATGACCACCGCCACTCGATATTGATCGAGCACATTCCCGGCCCCGACCTCCGTGACTTCACCGATACGCT
>CAMWTG010000069.1 GCA_947177115.1 uncultured Clostridia bacterium | reverse complement strand
CCGCCCTGCGGGTCCAGTATACGGCCTGCTCCAAGTTTTTTTCTGTCCCCAGCCCTTCCAGATAGAAATAGCCGGTTTGGCATTCCGCCAGGGGATAGCCCTGTTCCGCCAAAAGCAGATGCCCCGCGAAGCATTTGTCATACTGCTTGGTCTGGAAGTATTTCTCGATCAGCTCGTTGCAGAGATCCAGCTCCTTACAGGGCTTGTAATAACTGCTTGCCATAGAAAGCACCTTGCCTTTCCCGGTTTATCCGTTTTTCTCCAGCAGTCCATGCTTCACATCCCACAGCTTCTGTGAGAGATCCACATAATACTTGTGGGGGTTATCAAACCGCTTGACCTCATCCCACAGGGTATCCACCTGCTGCAGGCAGTAGTCCCGGATCTCCGTCAGCGAGGGCAGCTGATACACCAGCTCCCCGTTTTTGAATACAGGCACCTGCAATTCCTTTGCGGTAAAGTCATAGACCTCTTTTTTCTTCCAGGTGGCGTCCGGATCAAAGATCACCAGCGGCTTGGAATCGTCCACCGTCTCATCGTGGATGGTCAGATAGTCGGCAATGGCTTTGCCGGTGTCGTTGCCGAAAAAGCGGTAGAGCTTCTTATAGTGGGGGGTGGTGATCTTCGCCACATTCTCGCTGATCTTGATCTTGGGGACAATGGTCCCGTCCCCATCCTCCACGGCCACCAACTTATACACTCCGCCAAACACCGGCTCGCTCCGGGCGGTGATCATCCGCTCGCCCACGCCGAAGGCATCGATCCTGGCCCCCTGGAGCAGCAGGTCCCGGATCAGCTCCTCGTCCAGGGAGTTGGAGGCGGAGATGGTGCAGGTTTCCCACCCCGCCGCGTCCAGCATCTTCCGGGCCTCTTTGGTCAGGTAGGCAATATCGCCGGAATCCAGCCGGATGCCGCATTTGGTGATGCCCCTGGGCTTCAGCACATCGTTGAAGGCCCGGATGGCGTCCGGCACGCCGCTTTTCAGCGTGTTGTAGGTGTCTACCAGCAGCACCGCGTTGGTGGGGTAGATCTCGCAGTAGGTCTTGAACGCCTCGTACTGGCTGTCAAACATCTGCACCCAGGAGTGGGCCATGGTCCCGGCGGCGGGCACACCGTAGAGCTGGTCGCTGATGGCGCAGGCCGTGCCGTGGACGCCGCCGATATAGGCCGCCCGTGCGCCCACGATGGCGCCGCTCTCCCCCTGGGCCCGGCGGGAACCGAACTCCAGTACCGTCCGCCCATCGGCGGCCCGGACCACCCGGTTGGCCTTGGTGGCAATGAGGCTCTGGTGATTGATGGCCAGCAGGGCGTAGGTCTCAATGAGCTGGGCCTGGGAGGCCGGGGCCCGGACGGTCACCAGTGGCTCGCCTGGAAACACCGGCGTCCCCTCCGGTACCGCCCACACATCGCCGGTAAACCGGAAATGGCGCAGATAGTCCAGAAAATCCTCCTGAAACAGGTTTTTGCTCCGCAGATAGGCGATGTCCTCCTCATCAAAGTGGAGGTCCTGGATGTACTCCACCAGCTGCTCCAGCCCCGCGGCAATGGCAAAGCCGCCTCCATCGGGCACCCGGCGGAAAAAGACATCAAAATAGGTAATACGGTCCTGCATCCCCTGGCGGAAATAGCCGTTGGCCATGGTCATCTCATAAAAGTCAAACAGCATGGACAGGTTCAGCCGTTCCTTGCGTTCCATAGCGTTTCGCTCCTTGGTTTCTGTACGTAATAGGCGGGCGGGGCCCGTCTCCTATATAGTATAACTTTTTTTCCGGATTTGCAACGTTGGAATTGACAATTCTTTCACTTTCTACTAAGATAAGGAAACAGCGGACCCCCATCCGGAAAACCACCCAGGGAGGATCACAGCTATGTCCATCATTCTAGGCATTGACATCGGCGGCTCCACCACCAAGATCGTGGGGCTGCGTTCTGACGGGAGCACCATCGCCATGCACCGGGTCCAGGCGCAGGACCCCATCACATCCCTGTACGGCGCTATGGGCAACTTCCTGTTTACCAACCACCTCCATCTGGAGGATGTATCCCGGATCGCTCTTACGGGCGTGGGCGCGTCCTATGTGGACCAGGATATCTACGGCATCCCCACTGATAAGGTGGAGGAATTCACCGCCGTGGGCGTGGGCGGCCTGGCCCTCAGCGGCCAGGAGCGGGCCGTGGTGGTCAGTATGGGCACCGGCACCGCCTTTATCTGGGCGGAGCGCGGGCAGCCGGTGCGGCATCTCTGCGGCTCCGGCGTGGGCGGCGGCACCCTGGCGGGACTGTGCTCCCGGCTGTGCGGCACCCGGAAGTACGCCCAGATCGTCAAGCTGGCCGCCGAGGGCAACGTCAGCCAGACCGATCTGACGGTGGGCGATCTGACCCGCAACAGCCATCCTTCGCTCCCCCTGGACATTACCGCCGCCAACTTCGGCAATGTGTCCGATGACGCCGCCTCCGGCGATTTTGCCGCCGGGGTCATCAACATGGTGCTCCAGTCCATTGGCACTACCGCCGTCATGGCCTGCCGGTACTGTGGGTGTGAGACAGCAGTGCTTACCGGCTTCATGTCCAACCTGCCCCAGGCGAGGGCGTGCTTTGATCTGTTCACCCGGCTCCATGGGATCCGGTTCATCATACCGGAAAGCGCCACCCATGCCACATCTATTGGGGCGGCGCTCCACCTGCTGGAGAAATGAGGTCCGTCATGCAGCTGCAGGACTTCTTCCGGGAAAATCCCGTCTGCGCCGTAGCCTTCTCCGGCGGCGTGGATTCCGCTTGCCTTCTTTACGCGGCCGCCGCTTATGGCCGGCGGACTGCCGCCTATTTTGTCAAGACCCCCTTTCAGCCCGGCTTTGAATTGGAAGACGCCCGGGCGTCCGCCCGCCGGCTGGGAGCCGCCCTGACTGTGCTGGAGTTCGATGTCCTGACCGTCCCGGAGGTTGCCGCCAACCCCGGCGAGCGCTGCTATTACTGCAAGCGCGCCCTTTTTACCCGCCTTATAGAAGCCGCGGGGGCGGATGGTTTCCCCCTGGTCCTGGACGGCTGTAATGCCTCCGATGATGCCTCCGACCGCCCCGGTATGAGAGCCCTGCGGGAGTTGGGGGTCCGTTCGCCCCTGCGGGAGTGCGGCATTACAAAAACGGAAGTCCGCCGTCTGGCCCGCGAGGCGGGGCTGCCTGTGTGGAACAAGCCCTCATATGCCTGTCTCGCCACCCGCATCCCAGCCGGAACGGCCATTACCCGGGAGGATCTGCGCCGGGTCGCCAGGGGGGAAGAGCTGCTGATGTCCCTGGGGTTTTCCGATTTCCGCCTGCGCCTGCGGGGGAGGGAAGGGCTGCTCCAGGTCCGTGAGGAACAGATGCCCCTGGCCCGGCACCTTCTGCCGGAGATCCAATCGAAGCTGGCGGAGGATCTTCAGAAGGTGGCGCTGGATGATGTCCCCCGCGAGAGCCGGGAAACATGACCGTTTTACGTTTAAAATGATTTCCCGATCCTGCGTGGATTTGGTGTTGTGCATTTCGCACTATGTGCAGAGTGCATATTTTTGTGGATTATATCCTTTGAAAAGTGTACAAATTCATGATAAAATAGTTTTATATCAGGAAATGGAGGACTTTTTTATCATGAAACGAATTAAAGCGGCCTGTCTGGAGCAGACGATCCATTTTCAGCTGAAGGACGGCCTGGCCCCGGAACCGGCCAGGCAGCAGGTCCGGCAGGAATACGAATCCTATAAAGGACAGATGGACCGCCGCCGGACCCGGTACAGGATCATGGAGGAGTGTGAACAGCCGGACGGGTCTCTTATTGTCAAGATCAAAAAGCAGAACAACACCCAGCCTGTGGGCGGCTATCTGGATTGAGGGTGCGGCCCATGTACGCAGTAGGTACGCCGATCCTGTACAGCCGGATGGGAGTATGCCAGGTGGAAAGCATCGGCGCGCCTCCCTTCCAGAAAAGCAATGAGCGCCGTTATTACAAGCTTCGCTCCCTGTTCTCTGCCAGCGGTGAGCGCATCTATGTTCCTGTGGATGCTTCGGCATCTCTGCGCCCGCTGATCAACAGCGGCGAGGCGTCTGACTATTTGCAGGGACTCTCCCGGCTGCAGCCCGATCTGTTCCGCTCCAGAAGGCCGGCGGAGATCGCCGCCCACTATCAGAAGGTGTTGGCGGCCTGCGAACCGGAAAACTGCCTGCTTCTGCTCAAGGAGATCTATCTCAAGGAGCGGGAACTGTCCGTCCGCAGCAAAAGGCTGGGGCAGGTCGATATCCAGTATCAGCGGATCGTGGAGCGGCTTGTCTGCGAGGAATTCGCGGTCGCGCTGCATACCACGCCGGATTTGATGAAGAACCGCCTGTACGCGGCGATGGAAATAAAGCAGTGATATACAGCTGCGGCCCCGGGAGCATTGCTCCCGGGGCCGTGGTTCTTATATACGGCTGATATAATCGCAGATCAATTCGGCGGTCTTCTCCGCGCCAATGGAGCTGTCCACGCTCAGCTCATACTGGTGCGCATCGCCCCACTCGCGGCCGGAGATGCTTCTGTAATAGGAGCCTCTGGCGGCATCGGACCGGGCTATGCTCCGTTTGCCCTCCTGCTCCGTATCGCCATACATCTCCATGACCTTCTTCACCCGATAGGGTTTTGGCGCGTGGATGAAGATCCGCACCACATTGTCCCGCTCCCGCAGGACATAGTCCGCCGCCCGGCCTACGATAACGCATGCGCCCATGTCGGCGATCATATTGATTGCCCTGTCCTGGGCAATGACCGCCTGCTGGACGGCGCTGGTGCTGAGGTACAGCTCTCGCATGACGGCGTTCTGATCGGAGTTGATGCCGGAGATGAACTCCTGGGCAAGCCCGCTCTCCTGCGCGGCAAGGGCGGTCATTTCCTTATAGTAACAGGGGACGTTCAGTTTCCGGGCCACCATCTGCCCGATGCGTTTCCCGGCGGTGCCGTGTTCCCTGGCGATAGTGATAATGATGCCGGGATGGGATTGCTGCAGGACCGCCTGCTCCGCCGCGGGCTGGGCATCTCCCGCCTTCAGCTGTGTCCAGAGTCGTGCCATGACGGCCGCCGTTGCCACAGCCGCCAGAACATCTGCAATGGGCGCGGCCCAGAAGATGCCGGTCACGCCCCAGAAGGCGGGCACGAGCAGGGAAAATATGATCAGCAGCACATCGCGGAGAATGGACAGCGGAGCGGCGGCCTTGGCGTGGCCGATGGACTGCAGGAAAATGGCGCATACCTTCTGCACGCAGGTGAACAGAATGAGGGACAGATAGATCCGCAGGCACCGCACCGCGAATTGGGTGTACAGATCCCCATCCGCGCCGAACATTCGGATAAAGAACAGCGGGAACGCTTCAAAAAGGACGGTGCAGATCACGCAGACGATGGCGGTCCACGCCACGATCAGGCGCAGCAGCTCCCGCACCCGGCCAAGCTTCTTCGCACCGTAGTTGTAGCCCACGATAGGCTGCGCTCCGGCTGCAATGCCGATGGCAATGTTCAGCACGATCTGGAACAGCTTCATAATGACCACAAACGCCGCCAGGGGGATGTCTGCGCCATAATCGGACAGCGCGCCGTATTTTACCAACAGGATGTTGTTGATGACTGTGATGATGACAATGGACAGCTGGGTCAGGAAGCTGGAGGCCCCCAGGGCCATGACCTGCTTGAGAAGCTTTCCGTCCGGGCGGAAGCTGGCGGCGGAGATGCGGAAGGTCTTGCTCCTGGCCAGATAGGCCGCGCAGATGACAAAACTGACAAACTGACCCAGGATGGTGGCGTAGGCGGCTCCTCTGATCCCCATGTCCAGCGCAAAGATCGCCACCGGATCGCCAATGATATTCAGTACCGCTCCCACCAGCATCGCGCCCATGGCGTACTTGGGGCTGCCATCGGCCCGGATGATGGAGGCCAGGGTGTTCTGCACCAGGGCCAGAGGCATCATGGCGTAGATGATGAATCCGTAGTCATGAGCCAGGGCCAGATTGGCGTCCGTGGCGCCAATGAGCCGCAGCAGGCCGTCTCCCCAGAGGTAGCTGATGATAATGATGGCAACGCCGCCCAGGAAAGAGCAGAGGATGGCATTGCCCACCGTACGGTGGATGTTTTTTGTCTCATTTTTGCCCAGGGAAACGCTGAGGGACGCCGCCGCTCCATTGCCGAAAAATAACGATACGCCCCATCCGATCACCGTTACCGGAAAGATAACGCCAGTGGCGGCGTTGCCCAGATAGCCCACGCCGTTGCCCACGAAAATCTGGTCCACAATGTTGTACAGGCAGGAGATGATCAGCGAGAAGATGCAGGGGATGGCGAATTGCAGCAGCAGCTTTCCCGGCTTTTCCGTGCCCAAGTAGGTAGAGTTTTGCATTTTTTAGTACCTCCGTAGATGATTGCCGGACAAAAAGGGCGCACGCGGCCGCGTGCGCCCTTTGACTGTAAAGCGGCACACGCATGGCATTACCGTACCGTGATCAGGCTTACGTGCAATGCACTGCGTGTGTCGTTGAATGTCCGTATAGAATTGACGCTGATTAGTATAGCAAAAGGATTTTTTTCGTGCAAAGGTCAATTTTCACAAAAATGCAGCTGATTCGGGCGGTCGGAATTTAGCGCCTGGAAGGTATAGACAATCGTTGCTAGACAGATCAGAAACGTCAGCAGGTCGGAAACCGGCATGGAGTACAGCACCCCGTCCAGTCCGAACCGCAGGGGGAGCAGCAGGGCGAATCCTACACCGAACAGCACCTCCCGCACCATGGAGATAGCGGTGGACGCCAGCGCTTTGCCCAAGGACTGCAGATAGATGAAGGTGCCCTTGTTTACTGTGGCCAGGACCGTCATGCACAGATAGACACGGAAACATTTGACGGCGTATTCTGTGTAATAGACGCTCTCATTGGCCGCGCCGAAAATACCAATGAGCTGCCGGGGGAACAGTTCCACCACCAGCAGCGCGGCGGCGCCCACAATGGCCTCCGCCGCCAGCAGGCGGATGAAAAGATCTTTGGCCCGGTCCTTCCGCCCCGCGCCGATGTTGTAGCCCACCACCGGGATGCAGCCCGCCGCCAACCCCACGGAGATGGAGATGACGATCTGGAAAAATTTCATGACGATGCCCAGTACCGCCATGGGGATCTGCGCGTACTGCTCCTGGCCAAAAATGAGGTCCAGGGCGCCGTATTTCAGCGTCATGTTCTGGATAGCCGCCATGGACATGACCAGGGAGATCTGCGACAGGAAACTGCAGATGCCCAGGGGCAGGTATTTTTTCGCCAGCCGGCCATGGAGCCGGAAACTGCCCCGCTCCAGCCGGACGGCCTTCATGCGGCACAGGTACCATACCGCCAGGGCGGCGGTCAGGATCTGGCCCAGTACGGTAGCCGCGGCAGCGCCCATCATCCCCCAACGGAATACGAAGATGAAAATGGGGTCCAGGATGATATTGGCAAAGGCGCCCGCCAGGGTGGAGGCCATGGCGAACCGGGGGCTGCCATCGGAGCGGATGATAGGATTGAGCGCCTGCCCGAACATATAGAACGGTACGCCCAGGGTGATCCAGAAAAAGTATTCCTTCGCGTGGTAAAACGTCTCCTGGTTGACCCGGCCGCCGAACAGGGTCAGGATCGGCTCCTGAAAGATCAGGTAAAGGGCCGTGAGGACGAGTCCGGAGACAATGCAGAGCAGCACCGCGCTGCCAATGCTTTTGTGGGCGGCGTCCCTGTTGCCGGCTCCCAAACTGATGCTGACAAAAGCGCAGCAGCCGTCCCCGATCATCACCGCGATGGATAACGCCACCACCGTCAGCGGGAAGACCACCGTGTTGGCTGCGTTGCCATAGGAGCCCAGGTAACCGGCGTTGGCGATAAAGATCTGGTCCACAATGTTGTAGAGCGCCGCCACCAGCAGAGAGATCACGCAGGGTACGGCGTATTTCGCCATCAGCCTGCCGGTACTTTCGGTCTCAAGAAATGCGTTTGCTTTTTGGTCCATTGTCTGGTTCCTCCTCTGAACATGGGAAAGCGCCCGGCGAGAAGAGCTGGACTTATGCCTTCTGGCCGCGCGCTTTCGGCTTTGAAATTTTGCCGGAAAAAAGCAACGTGCAGCGGCCAACCGGAATTACGCGGTGACGCTACACGTTGCATCTTTACTATAGCAGATGCACCGGTAAAAAGTCAAGGGAAACTTTTGCGGGACCAGGGAAGAAACGCGATCCGCGAAGTGCAGGATCCGTGTATAGGAGAGCTCCCGCAAAGCAGATATCAACAGTTCTGCGTTCTGCTATCGTTATTCGGTTTGTTCCGTTTCCTCGCAAGCGGGGGCCGGTGTTCCATCTGCCAATGGTCCGCCTGTCTGCAAGCTGTCCAGCCATGCCTCCACGGCGTCCGCCAGGGCCAGCTGCTGCCGCAGAACGGCAAGTCCCGCCGGAGGGACCTGCGGAACATCTGCCTTCTCCCGCAGATTTTCCTTCAGGAGCGCTTTCAAGTCTCCAACGCTTTTTGCGATCCCCTCCAGGCAGGCAGCCTGTCCCTCTGGCGGCAGACTGTCCAGATTGACCATCACCGCGTTAAAGTCCAGGAAGAACCGGACGGGCCGTCCGGAGAGCTCCAGCATCAGCCGCTGGAACTCCTGCTGCCCCGCATCGGTCAGACGGTAGACCGCCTTTTCCGGCATATTGCTCTCCCGCACGGCTGTGCTCCAAACCAAGCCTTTCTCCTCCAATTGCAGGACTTTCTTGTAAATGGAGGGTGTGCTGATCCTGACCCATTTGGAAATATTGCGGTACTCCACCAGCTTCTGCATGTCATAGGCGCTCAGCGGCTCCCGCTTGAGCATCCCCAGTACGATCAGATCAATCGCCGCCATAGATTTCTCCTTTCCCTCTTGACAACTACTATAATTTATAGTAATATCATCTACCTTGGCAGATTACTATAAATTATACTACTACACGTTACGCTGTCTGTCAAGAGAGAGGAGTATGCAATGAAGGTCAACAACAAAATGGAGCTGCTGGGGAGCGCGCCGGTCCCCCGGGCGCTCCTCGCTCTGGGCATCCCTACTATGCTGGGCATGCTCATCAACGCCCTTTACAATCTGGCGGACAGCTATTTTGTGGGCGGACTGGGTACCGGTCAGATGGGGGCGGTGACAGTGGCCTTTCCCCTGGGACAGCTGGTGACGGGGCTGGGCCTGCTGTTCGGGAACGGCGCGGCTGCTTGTCTGTCCAGGCTGCTGGGCTGCGGAGATTGGGACAGAGCCAACAAGACCGCCAGCACGGCGGTATATGGCGGACTCGGCGTAGGGGCGGCCGTTATCCTTGCGCTGTCGGTTTTCCTGGAGCCGGTCCTGCGGTGGGCCGGTGCGCTGGACAACGTCATGCCCTACGCTGTGGCCTATACCAGAATTTACCTTGTGTTTTCGATCTTTAATGTTTTCAATGTCACCATGAACAACATCGTATCCAGCGAGGGGGCGGCAAAAGCCGCCATGTGCGCCCTGCTGGCGGGAGCGGCGCTGAATGTGGTGCTGGACCCGGTTTTCATCTACGGGCTGGATCTGGGGGTATCCGGGGCGGCAATCGCCACGGCAATTTCCCAGGCGGTCTCCTCGCTGGTCTACATGTGCTACATTCTCCGGGGGAGGAGCGTGTTTTCCTTTCGGCTCAGGGATTGCTGCTTCTCGTGGGATATCCTGTCGGAGATTTTGAAAATAGGCGTTCCCACCCTGGTCTTTCAGATGCTGTCCAGCCTCTCTGTCAGCATGACCAACAGCGCGGCGAAGGAATACGGCCCTTCCGCCCTGGCCGCCATGGGGCCGGCAGCGAAAATCATGTCCATGGGCAGCCTGACCGTCTTCGGGTTCTTGAAAGGGTTCCAGCCTGTTGCGGGATTCAGCTATGGAGCAAAAAAATTTGACCGCCTCCGGGAGGCGGTCAAGATATCCGTCCTGTGGTCCACGGCATTTTGTCTGGTCTTCGGTCTGATCATCGGGCTGCTCTCCGGACAGATCATGGGCCTGTTTACCAAGGGGGATGAGGCAATGATCCGCACCGGCGCCGCCGCCCTCCGGGCAAGCGGGGCCACGTTCGTCCTTTTCGGTTTCTACACGGTCTGCTCCTTCCTGTTCCTGGTGATAGGAAAAGCGAAGGAGGGCTGTATCCTCGGCGCCTGCCGGCAGGGGATCTGTTTTATTCCTGCCATTCTGTTCCTTCCGGCGGTCCGGGGACTGGACGGCGTGGTCTGCGCCCAACCGGCGGCGGACGTGCTCTCCGCCCTGACCGCAGCGGCTTTGGCGGCACGCCTGCACCGGCAGCTGAAAGCGGAGGAGGCCGATATCCAGGAATAGCAGCGGCTTTAGTCTCGAGGTTAAAGTTCTTTTTGGTGCTTTTTCTTTCAAAATAAGTATTATTTCCACTCCCGCGGGCTTTTACCATAGGCTCCGCGGAAAGCACGCAGGAAAACGGAGTAATCCTTGAATCCCGCGTCTTCGGCGGCTTTCAGTACGGGTACATCCCGGCGGATGGCCTCGGCGGCCTGCTGGAGGCGTTTTTGCCGGATATACTGGTGGACGGAGCAGCCGTAGACCTCTTTGAAGCGGTGCATCAGATAGTACCGGCTGAGGAAGAAGGCTCCGGCCAGGCGGTCGATAGTCAGCTCTTCCTCCAGATGGTTCAGGATGTACCGGGTGACCTCCTCCATCTTGGGATCGAAACGGTAGGCGGTAGGATCCACCTCCTCCGGTGCGGCGAGGATGGCCCGGTTCAGCTCGATCAGCAGCCGCAGTACGCAGGTATCCGCCAGCAGCGGCGCGGCAAATCCATCGTCCTCAATGGCCGCCTCCGCCTCCTCAAAGAGGGCCCGCCAGCGGCTTG
>CAMWTG010000068.1 GCA_947177115.1 uncultured Clostridia bacterium | reverse complement strand
GTACTGGCCCAGGGTGACCTCGGGGTACACCGCCACGGTGGCCTTGAAGGAGAAGCCCTCCTTGCCCACCTCCAGCAGCTCCACCTGGGGATAGCCCACTACCTGCAGCCCGGCCTCCTTGACGGCCTCGCCGTAGGCATCGGGAAGGGCGATGTTGACGGCCTCCTCATAGAAGACAGCCGCGCCGTACATGTTCTCGATCATCTTGCGGGGAGCCTTGCCGGGGCGGAACCCGGGCATGCGGATGCTCCCGCGCTGCTTTCTGTAGGCCTTCTCAACGGCAGCCTCAAAATCGGCGGCGCTCACCTCCACGGTCAGCGCGACCATGCTTTTTTCCAGTTTTTCACAGCTTTTCACACTCATTTTAACTTTCCTCCGTTTACTATGGCCGTATACAGTCAGCCAACTAAGTATTATAGCATGGTAAGTTGAATATTTCCAGTACTTTTTTTCTAATCCAAGATTTTTTTCGGAATAAATCCCAGATAATCCGCCGCCACCAGGCTGTAGGCCACGTTTCCCACCGTTCCCTCGATGGCCCGCTTGTGGGTGGGGCCGTGGAGATGGCCGTAAAAGCACCGCTCCACCCCGTACTCCTCCAGTTTTCTGACGATCTCCGGGCACCGGTAGCCGGTATAGAGGGGCGGATAGTGGAGGAAGGCCAGGATGGGCCTGTCCCCGGCGGCCTTCAAAGACGCCTCCAGCCGCCCCACCTCCCGGTTGAGGACCTTCTCATTGTGGCCGGACTGCTCCTCCTCGTAGAACCACCCCCTTGTGCCGCAGAGAGCGTATTCTCCATAGAAATAGCAGTTATTGTGGAGAATGTCAATAGTGGAGATGCCATTCTCCGCAAAAAATTTCTTCATTTTCGCGGCGGTGTTCCACCAGTAGTCGTGGTTGCCCTTCAGGATGATCTTTCTTCCCGGAAATTTGTCGATAAACCGGAAGTCCTCCAGGCTCTCCCCGAAGTCGATGCCCCAGGAGGTGTCCCCGCAGAGGACCGTCACATCGTCCTCCCCCAGGCGGGAGAACGACTCCTCCAGACGGGCGGTGTGGTCCGCCCAGCCGGGGCCGAAGACGTCCATCGGTTTATTCACTTTTAACGAGAGGTGGAGGTCGCCGATGGCATAGAGGCCCATAGTCGGTCATCCTTTTCACAGCCCCGCAAAGGGCTGGTTCTAATGCAGAAACTGTCAAATCGCAGGGGCTGGTGCAGGGGCGAGCATTGCTCGCCCGCATATACCGGCACCCTGCGCATTATCGATCCCTCGCAGATATTTGGCAGACAACAGGCGAGCAATGCTCGCCCCTACATTGGATCTTGCAAGGATGGACCATCTGCGGTTTGTCCGCCAATACCGGGGCAGGAGCGGGGTTATTGCAGGAACGCCAGAACATTATCATCCATGCGCGCCTTCTCCGTCACGTCATGGAACCGGACGTCCTTCCCCTTCAGCCCCGCCAGCCGCTCCGGGGCGGCCACGCCGGTGATATCCGCCATCTGCGCGATCCGGTCCACGCTGTCCGCAGCGGGGGCCTGCCCGATGGAAGAGAGCACGCTGTCGCAGAATTTATAGGGGCTCGCCGTGGAGACGAAAATGGCGGGCGTTTTATCGCCGGTAGATTTCCGGTAATCGGTGAGGACCTTCGCCGCCACAGCGGTATGGGGATCGATGAGATACCCGTACCGGTAGAGCATGGCAATAGAGGAGGCGGTATCCTCCTCGCCGCAGAAGCCGCCGTAAAACACCTCCTGCATCCGCTTTTTCATGCCGTCCGTGATCTCGTACCGCCCGGTCCGGGCCAGCTGGTCCATATACTCCCGGACCAGCCCGTCCTTCCCGCCGCTCATGTCGAACAGCAGCCGCTCCAGGTTGCTGGAAATGAGGATGTCCATGGAGGGGGACATGGTGGTGTGGAAGGGCCGGTTGCGGTCGTAGACGCCGGTGCGGATGAAATCCGTCAGCACATCGTTGCAGTTGGAGGCGCAGATCAGCCTGCCCACCGGCAGGCCCATCCGCTTGGCGTAGTAGCAGGCCAGGATGTTGCCGAAGTTCCCCGTGGGCACGCAGAAGTTTACCGGCTCTCCCAGCTTGATCTCCTTGGCGTTGAGCAGGTCGCAGTAGGCGGAGATGTAATACACCAGCTGGGGCAGGATGCGCCCCCAGTTGATGGAGTTGGCCGAGGAGAGGAAGTACCCCCTCCGGGCCAGCGTCTCCCGCATCTCTTCATCGGAGAAGATCCGCTTTACGCCGTTCTGGGCATCGTCAAAATTGCCCCGGACGGCGCAGACGCCCACGTTGTCCCCCTCCTGGGTGACCATCTGCAGCTTCTGGATCTCGCTGACGCCGTTTTCCGGGTAAAAGACCAGGATCTTCGTCTGGTCCACGTTGGCAAAGCCCTCCATGGCGGCCTTGCCCGTGTCGCCGGAGGTGGCCACCAGGATGCAGGCGGTCTTCTTCTCCCCCGTCATCCGCAGGCTGGCGGACAGCAGCTGGGGCAGCATCTGCAGGGCCATGTCCTTGAAGGCGCTGGTGGGCCCGTGCCACAGCTCCAGGCACCAGGTCCTCCCGTCCACCTTCCGCAGGGGGGCCACGGCGGGATGATCGAATTTCTCCGGACCGTAGGCGTTGTGGGCGAACTCCTCCAGCTCCTCCGGGCGGAAGTTCTCCAGGTATTTCCCCATGATATACGCCGCCCGCCGCTGGTAGGACATGGTGCAGAGCATCTCCACCTCCAGAGCGTTGATGGTGGGGAAACTGACGGGGGTGAACAGCCCGCCGTCCCGGCTCAGGCCCATGGCAATGGCCTGGGCCGCGGACTTGCGCAGGTTCTTGTCTCGTGTGCTCAAATATTCCATAATGCTTTATCCTCCGAAAACGCGTCCGGTCAGAACGCGTTTATGATATAGTTGATCTGCCGCCGTCCTCCGGCGCTGGCGGGATAGACCTCCGCCACATCGAACCGGCAGGGGCCGTCCCAGCCCGTCTGAGCCAGATACCACCCCGCCGCGTCCCGCAGCCTGCGCCGCTTGGCCGGCGTAACGGCCTCCCGGGGGGCCGCGATGGCCCGGGGGGAGCGGGTCTTGACCTCCACGAAGCACAGCACGCCCTCCGCCGTCCGGGCGATCAGATCGATCTCCCCCCACCGGCAGCGGTACTGCCGCTCCACAATGGCGCAGCCCCGTTTTTCCAGCATAGCCGCCACGGCGGCCTCGCCCCGGTCGCCCCGCCTTTTCCGCTCATCCACGGCGGAGGGCCTCCCACTTTTTCAGGAAGGTCAGCCGGTGGATGGGGCTGGGGCCGTATCGATCCAGCATCTGGTAATGGAGCTTGGTGCCGTAGCCCTTGTGCCGGTCGAAGCAGTACTCCGGATATTTTTCCGCCATCTCCTCCATGTACCGGTCCCGGCTGACCTTCGCCAGGATGGAGGCGGCGGCGATGGACGCGCTGCGCCCGTCTCCCTTGACCACGGTCTCGTGGGGCGTGGTGATGGCGAAATGCTTTCCCTTGTCCCGGTTGCCGTCAATAAGGGCGTAGTCCGGCACGGGCGCCAGCCGGTCGATCGCCAGCTGCATGGCCTTTATCCGGGCGCTGAGGATGTCGGTGGCATCGATCTCCTCCGGGGAGACGAAAGCAACCGCCCAGGCTACGGCCTGTTCCTTGACCTGGTCAAAGAGCAAGTCCCGCCGCTTGGGCGTCACCTGCTTGGAGTCGTTCAAATAGGGCAGCTCCAGAGCCCAGGGCAGAATTACCGCTCCGGCGTACACCGGCCCCGCCAGGGGTCCGGCCCCCGCCTCGTCACAGCCGCAGATGAGGGTGCAGCCTCTCTCCCGCGCCGCTCCTTCCAGCTCCCACATGGGGAGCGTTTTTTTATCCATATCGTACTTCACCTAGATAAATGAGAATTTATCGCTCCAAGGAATACAATGATACTTTCGCTTATTGTTTTGTACTCGTGATCATGAACATAATGCGGACAGTTCAATTCGATATATTCCCCTTCATCAACCTGTGCTATATATTCTATTGGAATTTTCCTCCAGGTTTCTTTATCAAAGCCCGTTCCACCAGAACCGTCTGAAATAAATAACAGCATTGGAAGCTGCGGAACACCCATACTGTCCACTTTTTCAGCGTTTTCCTTTACTTGTTCCACTTCGTTCTGCATGGTCGCGGTTGCTGTCCGGCTGTAAAAAACGGCTCTATAGATCTCTTTTTCATCATCGGATAATGTGCCGTACTTTACCGCGTCACTGTCCGAAATGCCCGGGATAAAACGAGTGACGCCTATATTAGCCGCCCAGCCTGCAATGCGCGTAACCGGTATATTTATGTTCATGCTGTCATAATACGCTGGCACCGCCATATCAAGCCCAATGATCGCAGAGACCTCGTCAGGATATTTCTGCGCCCAATATAGGGCCTCGAGTCCTGACATGGAGTGGGGACAAAGGACATAGGGCGCATTCAATCCTGCGGCGGCAAGGGCCGCTCTTGTATCTTCGAGTATCGAATCAATGTCTCTGTCCTTATCGACAACATCGCTGAAGCCGTACCCGAATTTCTCTACAACTGCGATCTGATATTGATCACTTAAAAGAGAATAAAGAGACTTGAAATCCAATATGGGAGAGCAGGTACCCCCGCCTGACATGAAGACAAGCGTTGTATCACCGGTTCCTTCAACGTAGATACTCATATTGTGTCCGTCAACTTCAACCATCCGTCCTAACGGCAAACGTAATTCCGCTTCCTTTTTTAAATGGACCTGATGATTGACATATATGATAAACAGCAGCATGAACACTGCGGCGACCACAATAGAAATTACTTTTATTACGCTTTTCCGCTTTCTCACAGTATTTCACCCACAGAAATAAGGATCTGCCCGTCTATGCCGCCCAAAAGAACCGGCGCCGTTTTCAGGAATCAGCAGGCGGCTCCTCCAGGGTGAACCGGCCCAGCTTGCCGCCCCGGAACTCGTCCAGGAGGATGCGGGCCATGCGCTCCGTGTCGATCTCGCCGCCCCGGATGACAAAGCCCCGCTTTCTTCCCGCCTTCACCAGCAGATCATAGCCGGAATCCTCCTCCGAGACCTCCGTCCTGTACCGCTCCAGCAGGGCCTGGGGGTAGTGCTTCCCCAGGTAGGCCATCAGCCGGGAGGCCAGCTCCTCCAGATCCACGATCTCGTCCCGCACCGCGCCGGTGCAGGCCAGCCGGAACCCCACCTCGGGATCCTCGAACTTGGGCCACAGCATCCCCGGCGTGTCCAGCAGCTCCAGGCTCTGGTCCACCGGCACCCACTGCTTGGCGCGGGTGACGCCGGGGCGGTCCTCCGCCTTGGCGGTCTTGCGCTTGGCAACCTGGTTGATAAACGTAGATTTCCCCACGTTGGGGATGCCCAGGATCATCACCCGCAGCATCCGCCCCGCCTGGCCCTTTTCCGCGTAGGCGGACAGCTTGTCCGCCAGCAGCGTCCGCACGGCGGCGGGGAACTGCTTGACGCCCTGGCCCTGCTTGGCGTTGGCCTCCAGCACGGCGAACCCCTTCCCGCGAAAGTAGGCGGACCACGCCTTTGTGGCCGCCGGGTCCGCCAGGTCCACCCGGTTGAGGACGATGAGCCGGGGCTTGCCGGCCGTCAGCTCCTCCACGTCCGGGTTCCGGCTGGAGAGGGGGACCCGGGCGTCCAGGATCTCGCACACGGCGTCCATATGCCTGAGCTGACCGGCGATCATCCGCCGGGTCTTGGTCATGTGGCCGGGATACCACTGGATGTTCATGGCGCTCTCTTCCATGCCGCCTCCGTTTCTCAGCGGACGAGGCCGATGCGGCCCCAGTCCCGCCGCTCCGTGTCCGGCGTGGCGCCGGGGGTCAGCAGCAGCAGGGCCTTGCCCTGCAGATACCCCGTCTTCACCGGACCCAGGCGGGCGTCCCGGCTGTCGGAGCTGTGGTTGCGGTTGTCGCCCATGACGAAGACCTCGTCCTCCGCCAGGGTGAGGGGGAATTCGGTCCCCTCGGGGGTATAGGTCGGCTCTTTTATATAGGGCTCGTCCAGCTCCCGGCCGTCCACATAGACCGTGCCGCTGGAGAAGTCGATATCCACCGTCTGCCCGCCCACGGCCACGATCCGCTTGACCAGAGTCTCGTTGAGCTGGGGCTCGGCGTTATAATCGTTGATGACCACCACGTCCCCGGCCTTGAAGTCGCAGAACATGGCGTTGAGCACCAGCAGCTGGTCCCCGGTATAGAGGGTATCCTGCATGGACGGCCCGTTGACGCTGATCAGCCGCACGCCGAAGGTGAACAGCATCACCACGCCCACCACCGCGATCACCAGCGCCTGGGTCCAGGTGTAAAGGGTCCCCTCCAGGGTGACGGGCTCCTTCTTTTCCCTCCCCTCCTCCGGTCCGCCGGAGGCGTTGGCCTCCTCTTCCAGCTCCAGGTCCTTCTTTTCTTCAGACATGACAGGTTACCTCTCAATTTATAGGATTACTAAGGTATAGCATAGCACAAATTTGCCCGAATTACAACAAACAAGTTTATTGCAAAGTGCATGAAAAGAGGAGGGTCCGGCCCCTCCTCTTTTCAATTCCCTACCGAAACCGCCCCTCCGGCTGCTATTCCAGGCCGCTCCGCGCCGCACCTGCCGGGACCGTCTTCACGCCGAACACAAAATACAGGATATGGAATACCCACACGCATCCCAGCGCGATCTGCCCCACAGGGACCCGGTGCATCATAAAGAATCCCACGCTCATAAGCAGCGTCACCGTGACCATAATGCGGATCTTGGTCCTTTTCGTCATGCCCTTGCCCTGGATATAACTCTCCAGGTTGTTTTTATAGAGCTTCGTCCCCACGAACCAGGTATGGAGCCGCTGGGAGCTCTTTCCGAAGCAGATGGCCGCCAGCAGCAAAAACGGGAACGATGGCAGCAGCGGCAGGACCGCCCCCACCGCCCCCAATCCCAGACTGATACAGCCTACCACGATGTAAAATGCCTTTTTCACGTTCATACCGCTTCCTCCAGTTTTTTCTTTTCTTTTTTGGTTTCTATCACATGCCGGACCGCCATGACAGGGTGGTGAAAGATCATCCGGGGTCCGGAAAACCGCATGACCGCCCGGATCTTCTCCCGCATTTCCGGCTTGTAGCAGTGGATCTTACAGTTGGAGCAAAAGGTCTTTGTCTCCATAAACGGGCACTTGTCGCTGCGCTGGCAGGCATAGTCCCGCAGGGCGGCGCAGTCCGGACAGAGTTCACTATGTGTGTGGTGCTGTTTCTTGCAGTAGAGGGCGATCATCAGGGAGACAACGGCTTTCTCCCTCTCCCGCTTGGAGGCGGCAGTCTTTGCCATCAGCTCATCCTCCCGTTCTCCACAGAGTACACCGTGTCCGCAATGCCCATAGTGGACTGCCGGTGGGACACCAGCACCACTGTCTTTCCCTCCCGCTCCTGGTGGAGGGAGCGCAGGATCACCGCCTCATTAAGGCTGTCCAGATTGCTGGTAGGCTCATCCAGCAGCAGGAAGGGCGCATCGTGGAGAAACGCCCGGGCCAGACCGATCCGCTGCCGTTCGCCGCCGGAGAGGGTGTCCCCCAGCTCTCCCACCGGGGTATCGTAGCCCTGAGGCAGGCTCATAATGAAGTCGTGGACGGATGCCTTCTTACAGGCGGCCTCCAGCTCCTCCTGGGTGGCGTCCCGCTTGGCGATGAGGAGGTTGCTGCGGATGCTGTCCCGGAACAGGTGCGTCTCCTGTGTAACAAAGCTCTCCATATCCCGCAGGTTGGCCGTATTGATCTCCGCCACCGGTACGCCGGATATCCTTACGCTCCCCTGCCGCACATCCCAGAAGCGCATGAACAGCTTCAGCAGGGTAGACTTTCCGCTGCCGCTCCTGCCCACGATGCCCACTACCGTGTGGGCCGGGATAGCGGCGGACATATCCCGCAGCACCGTCTCGCCGCCGTAGGAGAAGGTCACATGGCTGGCCGACCCGCCGGAGAAAGTCACTTCCGGTTTCCCGGCCGCTTCCTCCACCGCCGGGGCCTCGTCCAGAATATCCAGCACCCGGTTCCCTGCGGCGAAGGTGTTCTGCAAAGTGCTCCCCAGCGCCGCCAGCGCCGTCACCGGGCCAAAGGAGGAAAACAGGGCCAGCGTAGGGATCAGCACGCCGTCAAAGCCCACCGCTCCCAGGCGGTACAGGCTGGCGGCGGCGAAAAGCATGGCGAAGTCGAACAGCAGAATGACCGTATTGGTGATAGCGGTACCGCGCCCGGCCATGCGCTTGAGCTGTTCCTCATCCTTGGCGAGGGCGTCCGTCCGGGCGTTCATCTCATCCAGACGCTTCTGCCCCTGGCCGTACTGGATGGTCTCCGGCAGGCCCCGGAGGCTGTCCAGTACAAAGCCGCTCAGCTCACCGGACTTGCCCCGGAATTTCATCCCGCTGTCGCCGCTCATCCTGGAGATCAGCAGCGGCATAACGATCCCCACCACCGCGTAAGCCGCCAGTGCCAGCAGCCCCAGCGCCCAATGGAAGGAGCCAATGAGGACGCACAGGATCACGGTAAACAGCGCCGCAATGCAGACCGGGGAAATGGTGTGGGCGTAGAACACCTCCAGCAGCTCGATGTCGGAGGTAATGACCGAGATCAGGTCGCCCTTGTCCCGTCCCTCCAGCTTGGCCGGGGCCAGCCGCCGCAGCGCGCGGAATACCTGATCCCGGATCAATGCCAGCAGCTTGAAGGCAATAAAGTGGTTGCAGCTCTGCTCCCCGTACCGGAGGACCGCCCGGAGGACGGCGCACACCACCGCGCCGGTAAAGGCCGGCATTGGCGTTACAGGCGCGTCAAATGTCAGGATTTCCAGCACAGCGCAGCCGCCCAGAATGGTGATAAAGCAGGCGCACAGATGCCCCGCCAATCCCATAAGGACAGCCAGCACCATAAATCCGGCCAGAGGCTTCACCAGCCCAATCAGCCGCCCCATGACAACAAAACCGCTGCGTTTTTTCATTGCGCCGCGCCTCCCTTCGTGTACTGCTCCAGCGCCTGCTGGGCGTTCCAGAGCTTCGCATATGCGCCGTTCCGGGCCAGGAGGGCGCTGTGGACGCCGCTCTCCATGACCGCACCATGATCCATGACATAGATGTTGTCCGCGTCCGCTGCGTTGGCCAGACGGTGGGAGATCAGGATCACGGTTTTCCGCTTCGCCAGCGCGTGGATCTCCGCCATAATGTCGTTTTCACTCTCCACATCGATGTTGGAGGTCGCTTCGTCAAAGATGTAAACCGGGCTGTCGTGGAGCAGCGCCCGGGCCAGGGCCAGCCGCTGGCACTGCCCGCCGGAGAGGTTGCCGCCCTTCTCCGCCACAGGGGCGTCCAGCCCGCCCTCGCTGCGGAGGAAATCCGCCAGCTTTACCCGCTCCAGCACGGCCCACAATTGGGCGTCCGAGGCGTCCGGCCTGCCCATCAGCAAATTGTCCCGCACGGTACCTTTGAAAAGATAGCTCTGGTGGCTTATGTAAGTCATGTGGGCCATCAGGCGCTCCTCGTTGATCTCCCGCAGCTCCGTGCCGCCGATGGTCACCGAGCCGCCGTAGCCCTGATTCCGTCCCATGAGGATGGCGGCAACCGTGGACTTGCCGCAGCCGCTCTCACCCACAATGGCGGTAAATCCGCCCTGAGGAAAAGCCAGGTCCACGCTGTGCAGGACCTCCCGGTCCGCCTCATAGGCGTATTGCAGCCCCCGGCAGGCAATGCCGCCCTCAGCCGGACACGCCGCCGTTTTCGGCTCGCTCTCCGGCAGGTCCAGCAGGCGGAAGATCTTGTCGCTGGCGGCCATGCCGTTCATCGCCACATGGAAGAAGCTGCCCAGCTGCCGCATGGGGATAAAAAAGTCCGCCGACAGCAGGATAATGAGCAGGCATCCCGCCAGGTCCACATGCCCGCCTGCAAACTGGGTACAGGCCATAATCAGACCCAGGGCCGCGCCGCCGTAGGCAATGAAATCCATGATGGTGATGGAATTGAGCTGCATGGTCAGCACCTTCATGGTAATGCGGCGGAAGTTCTCCGCCTGGGCGTTCATCTCATCGTTTTTAAAGCCGTCCGCCTGATAGATCTTCAGCGTGGTCAAGCCCTGCAAATTTTCCAGGAAGGTGTCCCCCAGGGCGGTATACTGCCCCCAGTATCTGCTCAGCAGCTTCTTTGCCCAGGTCTGTACCGCCGCAATGGCCACAGGGATCAGCGGCACGCACACCAGCAGCACCGCGGCGGCGGGGATATTCACAAAGCACAGGTACGCAAACAGCGTCAAAGGGGCCAGCATGGCGTAGAAGAACTGGGGCAGATACGCGCCGAAGTATGTCTCCAGCTGGTCCACGCCCTCCACGGCCACCTGCACTACCTCCGAGGTGTTGGCGCTCTCCCGGTAGGACGCGCCCAGACGCAGGAGTTTTTTGTAGATATTCTCCCGCAGGGTCCGTTTCACCGCCTTGGAGGACAAAAAGCTCATTCGCGACGCCAGCAGCGTACACACGCACCGCACCAGCAGCGCCGCCAGCACCACCGCCGCCGTGACGCCCAGCCCGCCGGTATGGCCCCGGCAGAGCGCCGCCAGCAGGGATGCAATAGCCGTCATCATAGCGATATTTCCCACCAGGGCACACCACTGGAAGGCCACGTTCCCCGCTATGTATTTCCTGCTCTCGCCCACGGTACGGATGAGGCGTTTATTGATCATCATGCCTGCCGTTCCTCCGACAAATAATTAGTTTCAGCTAACCTGCGTCCTGAAAAAAAGCGCCCAGGGCGCGGCCGGCTGTTAGTATTTTCTAACCTTGGTTATTCTACACTAATCCCATGGTTTTGTCAAGCGGATTTTGGAGCAGCCCGGGGAGATCAATTTTTAGCCGGACGACCCCCTCCATAGCACAGGTCGTGTGGGGGCGGGCATTGTGCC
>CAMWTG010000067.1 GCA_947177115.1 uncultured Clostridia bacterium | reverse complement strand
CGGCCACTCGATGTGGCCGTGTATCATCTAGGGATTCTTAAACCGTAGGTTTAAGTGACTTTTTACCTACTTTTTGTTCACACAAAAAGTAGGCGCGGAGTCCGGGGCCGCGGAAGAACCGCCTACCCCAACAGCAGATGAATCAAAACACAAAGCCCCACGCCCACGGCAGTGGGCAAAACCACCGCTATCGCCGTCCATTTCAGGCTTTTCGTCTCTTTATAAATCGTAACACAAGTAGTCCCGCAGGGAAAATGAAACAAAGTGAAAATAAGTGCGCATACCGCCGTGGCGGCAGTCCACCCGTGGGCCGCCAGCAGCCCGTGCAGCTCGGAAAGGCTCCCATAGCCGGTCAGCGCCCCCGTAGAGAGATACCCCATCAGCATACAGGGCACCACGATCTCATTGGCGGGAAATCCCAGAAGGAAGGCCAGCAGGATGATCCCATCCAGCCCCATCAGTCCTCCCAGAGGCTGTAGGAAATTTGCCAGATGGAGCAGGATGCTCTCCCCGCCAACGGAAATGTTGGCGGCGGCCCAGATCAGCAGCCCCGCCGGGGCCGCCACCGCCACCGCCCGGCCCAGCACAAACAGCGTCCGGTCCAGAATGGACCGCACCAGCACCTGCCCCACCTGAGGCGCCCGGTAGGGCGGCAGCTCCAGGGAGAAGGAGGAGGGCTCCCCTTTCAGGGCCGTCCGTGCCAAAAGCTTGCTGGCCCAAAGAGTCATGGCTACCGCCAGCACAATGCACCCCATCAGCAGCGCCGCCGAGGCAAAGCTGCTCCACAGGCCGGACCCGGTGACGAAGAACATGGCGATCAGCGCAGTCAGGGTGGGCAGGCGGCCGTTGCAGGGGATAAAGGCGTTGGTGAGGATGGCAATGAGCCGCTCCCGGGGGCTTTGGATGATCCGGCAGCCCATGACGCCGCAGGCGTTGCAGCCCAGTCCCTGGCACATGGTCAGGCTCTGCCGCCCATGGGCCCCGGCCTTCCGGAAGAAATGATCCAGATTGAAAGCCACCCGGGGCAGATATCCCGCGTCCTCCAGCAGCGTAAACAGGGGAAAGAAGATCGCCATGGGCGGCAGCATCACAGACACCACCCAGGCCACCGTCCGGTACATCCCGTCCACCAATGCTCCCTCCAGCCACCAGGGGGCCCCCGCGGCCTGGAAGAGCCCCCGCAAAGGCTCCTGCCATCCCATGAGCAGCGAACTGAGCAGCTCCGAGGGAACATTGGCCCCCACCATGGTCAGCCAAAGGATCCCCGCCAGCAGCAGCAGCATTACCGGGATGCCGGTCCTCCGGCTGGCCAACAGGCGGTCCAGCCGCCGGTCCCGGCGGGCGGCTGCCTCCGGGTCCATTTCCGATGCCTTGGCGGCGATGGCCTTCGCCCGGGCCATAAACGCCGCCGCGCGGCTCTCGGCGCAGCCGCCGCAGTCCCCGGAGCAGGCGGGAAGGGCCAGCTCCGGCCTGGGGCCGGGATGCGCCGCAGCATCCTCCAGCCTCTTCCGCAGTTCATCCAGCCCCCGTCCGCCCCGTGCGGCGGCCCCTACCACCGGACAGCCCAGCTCCCGGGACAGGGCCTCCAGGTCTACACGGACGCCCTTCTTCTCCGCCTCGTCCAGCAGGTTCACGCACAGCACCACCGGCCAGGAAACCGCCAGAATCTGCAGCGCCAGAGCCAGATTCCGCTCCAGACAGGTGGCGTCCGCCACCACCAGCGTTACATCTGCCTCTCCGCTCAGCAGATAGTCCCGGGTCACCTCCTCCTCGGCGGAGCCGGGGTGGAGGGAGTAGGCCCCCGGCAGGTCCACCAGGGTATAGGTCTTGTCATGATATGTATACGCCCCCCGGGCGGTCTCTACCGTTTTCCCCGGCCAGTTGCCGGTGTGCTGGCGCAGATTGGTCAGGGCGTTGAATACGGTGGATTTCCCTACATTGGGGTTGCCCACCAGGGCGATCACCGGCCCCGTCCCATTGGATACAGCCATTTTGGTCCCCTCCTCATTTTGCATATTGTCACTATATGCGCCTGTTCGGCGGATGGTGCCGCAGGAGCAAAAATCCTTGTCAGAGCCTTGCACGCCAGCGTTTTTACCGCATTTCTCAAAAAAACGCAAAAATATAAAACATTTTCGTGACAAACAGGTGCAGGTGTGCTATAATCGGTTTATGTACAAAATGGGACAAGAATTTTGCGGGGTGCTCCCGCTCTCAGGAAAGCTGGTGACGATGCTGTGTCCGAATACTCTTTCTCCATGTTCCCCAATGACAACTTCCTGGATTTTCGCCTGTTCCAGTTCGGCTGGGAACAATGCGAACCTCTGCACTCCTTCGGCCCTTTTGTCCGGAGCCATTACCTGTTCCACTACGTGATCTCCGGGCAAGGGACGCTGGAGTCCACCGATAATGGCGGCGTGACCCACCGCCACCGGCTGAGCGCCGGCCAGGGCTTCCTCATCTGCCCCGGCCAGGTGAACACCTACTGCGCCGATGAGGAGCAGCCCTGGAAATATGTTTGGGTGGAATTCGATGGGCTGCGGGCGGCGGACTATCTGGACGCCGCCGGGCTGGGGCAGTCCCAGCCCGTCTACCGCCCCCAGACTCCCCCTGCCGGGGAAGAGCTGCGGGACCGGATGCTCTATATTGCCAACCACGCCAACGCCTCCTCCCTCCATCTGGTGGGGCATTTATGCCTGTTTCTGGATGAGCTGGTCCAGTCCTCCGCCACCCGGCGGGAGAAACCGAACGGCCCTCTGCGGGACTTCTATATCCAGGAGGCGGTGGCGTTTATCCAGCAGAACTACCAGCGGGACATCACTGTGGAGGAGATCGCCGGCATCTGCAAGCTTAACCGCAGCTATTTCAGCAAGCTGTTCAAGGACGTCATCGGGTGTACGCCCCAGGAGTTCATCATCCGCCTGCGGCTGACCAAGGCCGCCGAGCAGATGCGGAGCACAAACGATGCCATCGGCGATATCGCCCGCCGGTGCGGATATCCCAATCAGCTCCACTTTTCCCAGGCCTTCAAAAAGCGGTACGGGCTGTCGCCCAGAGAGTGGAGAAAGGAAAATAAACCGGTGCGGCGGGAATGACGGCGGATGAGATCCGCCCCTGCAGTGTGTTCACGGAAATCCATTTTTGAGGCAGACAGCCGCCGGAATGGCGGGATCTGTGCTGTTTGCGGGATAGTCCGGTATTAAGAACGATATGACCCCGAAATTATGTACCCCACCCCATTCTCCTCTCCAGCTCCAGCATCCCGCCGCAGAACCGCTCCCATGGTTCCAATATTATCTGTGACGGGTCGCCCTCTCGAATACGCATAGTTCTTCTGATCTCCTTAGGAATGACCACGCGCCCCAGGTCATCGATGCGGCGCACGATTCCAGTCGCTTTCATTCTCGATTCCTCCCGTATCTGCCGCGCCGGGGCGCGGCGAGTATTTTGTATTCCTTGGAAAACATGGATAGTATCCGCAGAACCTGGCAAGGTATGCAGACTTTTGGCTGGATTCAACTGCCAAAGACTGGGCGGACGGCGGCGCGGCTCCGGAAAAATTTCTGTAAACCCCCTTAATTTTTGAAAAACCGGGCCGATTATATGGGTGTAAACGGTTTCGGCGGGTCAGCGCAGGCCCGCCGGGGCCTCACACCGCGCCAAGCGCTCCGGGCAGTCCGGCCGGATGCCTGGGATGGGCGGCGCTCAACCAAATGGAGCGAACGCATGGATCGCGCTCGCTGGATAACTATGGAGGTAAATCATGAGAATTCAGCATAATATCATGGCGATGAACGCCTACCGCAACTACAACACCAACACCAGCGCTCTGTCCAAGAACCTGGAGAAGCTCTCCTCCGGCTACAAGATCAACCGCGCCGGTGACGATGCCGCCGGTCTGGCTATTTCCGAGAAGATGCGCGCCCAGATCACCGGCCTGGAGGCCGCTCAGAAGAACGTCAAGGACGGCATCTCCCTGGTGAAGACCGCCGAGGGCGCCATGCAGGAGATCCAGGACATGCTCAACCGCATGGACTACCTGGCTACCCAGTCCGCCAACGGCACCTATGACAACGAGGTCGACCGCGCCAACCTCCAGAAGGAAGTGGACGCCCTCAAGACCGAGATCAACCGTATCGCCGACTCCGCCAACTTCAACGGCATCAAGCTGCTGGACGGTTCCATGGCGATGAACGGCGATGCGTTCGATGTCAAGGCTACTACCCAGGATGTGACCACTGGCGGCGGCAATGCTACCATTGCTCTCACCTATTCCGGCTCTACTGCATCTGATACGCACCTGCAGGATGGCGTTGATGAAGTCCCGCCCGAGTTTGTGGTTGACCTGAGCAAGCTGGCAATTCCCGCTACTTCTGCAAACGGCGCTACGCTTTCCGTGAAAATTGGTAATCAAACATTTACCGCTACGGCAACTGCTGCTAACGCAACGAAGGGTGATCTGCTTGCCAAGCTCGCCGCGAAAATCACTGGCACTGCTGCCGCTAACGCTCTGAAGCTTGGTACTGGCAGTACAGCTGCATGGTTTACTGCATCCGTAGACGGCAGCAGTCTGAAGTTTAGCTTTAAGGGCGTTGGTTCCACTGCAACGAAAGCTACTGCAACAGCTGTCACTAGTGGCGTTGTCAGTTTGTTTGATGACTTCATCGGCCAGAAGGTGACAATTGGCGGTACAGTAAAGCCGACTGGCGATACCACCTGTGATATCACCGAGATCAAGCGCGCCGTGGCTGCCGATGGTGGAACCCGCGCCGGTATCAGCGCTACAATTACGGCCAGCATGGTTCAGGAAGGGAACACCATTACTATTGGTGGTATTGGCTCCACCACTGGCACGACCTTCAAGTTCAAGGTCAGCGCTACCAGCACCCTGTCCGGCACGGATGTAATTGATGTCAGCAATGTCAAGGGCAGCGCCGCCCAGATCAAGGAGGCCATTGCCCAGCTGACCAACAAGACCGTTAATAACTTCACGATTTCCGCTGGTACCGGTAACAAGCTCCACGTTGACTACACCGGCAATTCCACCGCCGCATACCCCACCTACGAAGAAGCCCAGAAGATGATCACCGCGAAGACCGGCAGCACTTCCACCACGAAGACCTACAATGCCGCCGAGATCACCGTCAAGGACAACGATGCCATTGCTTCCGGCAACACCCTGACCTTCGGCACCGGCAGCAATGCGGTGAAGATCGCCTTCACCACCGCTTCTGATGCCAGCGCAAAGAATACCGACAAGGTCAAGTATGTCACCATCGCCTCCACCGCGTCCAAGACAGCGAAGGCCATTGCCGATTCCATCGGCTCCCTGGCTACGGCCAGCGGCAACAAGGTGATTTACCGCTCCGCCAGCGTTGATGATGCCGCTCCCGCGCTGTCCAGCAAGAACCTGACCCTCCAGATCGGCGATACCAGCGACAGCTACAACCAGCTGGGCGTTGCCGTTGGCGACATGCATACCGATGCCATGGGCATTGCCGGCATTGACATCGGCAATCAGGAAGGCGCACAGGCTGCTATCCAGACTATCCGCAACGCCATCAACTACGTGTCCTCCGTCCGCGGCGACCTGGGCGCTACCCAGAACCGTCTGGAGCACACCGCCAACAACCTGTCCGTGATGGCCGAGAACATCCAGGACGCCGAGTCCACCATCCGCGACACCGATGTGGCCGAGGAAATGATGAGCTACGTCAAGAACAACATCCTGGTCCAGTCCGCCCAGGCCATGCTGGCCCAGGCCAACCAGGTGCCTCAGGGCGTTCTCCAGCTGCTGGGCTAATTTTCTCAGTAGGCGAACGTATCATATCACAAACCGCAGACCGGGGGCGGGCTTTGGCCCGTCCCCGGTTTTCTGAAAGGAATCATGCCTATGACAGCCATTGAGATCGCCCGCAAACTGGACCAGCTGGGCCAGGTGGAAGAAGCCTGCCGCGCCTACGGCATCGCCATCCATGAACTGGACGGCAAGGACCCCGCCGCCCAGATGGAGGCCGCCGTCTACATTTTCCAGAACGGCGGAGACTATAAGGTCTCCTTTACCTGTTTCCGCGATTTGTATAATCAAGGAAACTTCCGCGCCGAATGCTTTGATTTCCTGACCACAGCCTTTTATGAGCCAAACAAGAAGGAACTCAAGACCCGGTATGAAAAGAACTGCAAGCTGCTGAGCAAGTACCCCTACCTGTTTCAGAAGGATTTTCTCCCCTTTGAGGAGCTGCCCGCCCGCTTCTATCCCTTTGATGAGAAGGGCTTTGTCCCCTATTACGTGTCGGAAGAGCGGTTCGGGGATTATAAGAATTTCGACCACCCCCGGATCACCCGCAACTTTTTTAAAAATCTGGACGACCCCATCCTGGCCGCGGACGTCTATTCCCAGTATGAGCTGGAATATCTGAACGACAACGTCCGCAAGAGCGAGTTTGTGGGGAAAGAGAACCACATCTATCTGCACTACACCGATTGGGCCGAATTCTGCGCGCAGCTGCAATGCCTGAATATGCGGCCCCTGCTGAAAGACGAAAAATTTGTGTTCCTGATCGGCAACGAGGTTTCACAGTACCCCATCGACTTCAAGGAGCGCTATGGAATAGATTACAGCCTCTGCCCGGTAAAGCCCTTGGGTATCCGGGAGATCAATAAAATCATCTGGCACACCCAATTGTCCACCCACAATGGCGGCGACTTTTTCAATGAGATCTTCGATAACCACCCCAATCTGCTGGCGCTGACCTCCGTCATGTTCAGCAATATCGAGGAAATCGTTGCCGACATGCGGGAGAACCTGGCCCGCGCCAAAAGTTCCAAGGCTGCGGAGAAAGAATTTGTCCATGGTCAAAAGGAGAACAGTCCCCGGATCATGCGGGAGCTGTGCCGGATGAAGGACCCCTCCGACAAGGATATTTTTGTAGCTTTCTATCTCAGCGACTACCGGCTCACCAAGCCGCTGGACAAGGCATCCCGCATTGTCCCGGCTATTTTCTTCCAGCCACACTTTCCCAATATTGTCTACGGCCTGTGCGTTAACGCAAAGGACAGCTCGATCCTGTCCTCCGATCAGTACGACAAAACTGCCGCATCCCCTATTTTCCGGGGTTTCAAGTATATCAAGACATTCACCCCCATGCGCCGCTTTACCAACAGCCATGGAGCCACGGTAAAATTTATGTACAATGCCACCCTGGAAGCAGAGGATGAGCGGAAAAAGGACGGAAAGAAGGGGGAGTCCGCCCATGTTGTCGCTGATGCGGTGACGCAGAGGATCCTAAACCGCAGCTTCATGATCGACTGGCAGGACCGCCTGTACCAGGACTGTGTGCTGGTCCGCTTTGAGGACGGCAAGCTGAACGCTAAAGCTACCTTTACCGCCCTGGCGGCGTTTTTGGACGTCCCCTACACGGAGAGCATGACTTACTGCTCTGTATTTGGGGAGCGGGATGCGGAGAGCTACGCGGGCAATGACCGCGGCTTTGACCCAGCCGCTATTTACCGCACATACGATGACTATGTCAATAACGCCGAGAGGACGTATATTGAGTATTTCCTCCGGGACGCCTATGCGTACTATGGCTATGATTTCCAGTATTATGACGGCCAGCCCATGGAGATCGAGCAGTTGGACGAACTGACAGAAGGCTTTTCCACACTGGATCACTACATCCGCGAAACCTGGAAAAAAGTTTTTATGCAAGTTAAGGTTTCACTGAATGACAAACAGATAGATGAGAAAACAGAGCGTCAGTTCCAGGAGGACCTGCTGGAGAAGCAGATGGAATCTTTCCATGAAAACCGCAAGAAAAACTCCCGTATCCTGATGCGCGGCCTCTACTTTGTCAACCGCAAAAACCAGCCCCTGCACATGATGCCCAGACTGGAACTGGACCCTGCTCTTCTGGAGCAGCCGCTGTATCACTGAGGAGACCATATGGAAAAAGGAACCGTATATTTTTTCACCGGCCTGTCCGGCGCGGGCAAGACCACCCTGGGCGGTCTGTTCCACCGCCGCCTGAAGTCCCGCAAGCCCAACGTGGTGCTTCTGGACGGCGACCTGATCCGCCCGGTGTACAACGAGGACATCGGCTATGGCGATGAGGACCGGGTCAAGGGGGCCAGCCGCACCTTCCGCGTAGCGAAGATGCTCTCGGACCAGGGGATCGACGTGGTGGTGTGCAGCATCTGCATGTACGGCCAGGTCCGCCGCTGGAACCGGGAAAATATCGAAAACTACAAGGAGATCTACATCAAGGTCACCCGCGAGACCCTTCTCGCCCGCAACCAGAAGAACCTCTACACCGCCGGTAAAAACGTGGTAGGCGTGGACCTGCCCTTCGATGAGCCACGTGCCTCCGATATGATCATTTCCAACGATGGCAGCGAGACCCCCGAGGCCATCGTGTCCCGGCTGGAGGCCTCCTTCGGCCTGACGGAAAGGGAGGCGGCGGTATGAAGGCGCTGATCCTCAACTCCGGCGTAGGCCGCCGCATGGGGGCCCTGACGGCGGACCATCCCAAGTGCATGACGGAGATATCCCCCCGGGAGACCATCCTCTCCCGCCAGCTGCGCCAGCTGTCGGAGTCCGGGGTCACGGAGGTGACCGTCACGACCGGCGCCTTTGACGGCCCGCTGATGGAATACTGCGAGGGGCTGGGCCTGGATCTGAACTTTCACTTTGTCAAGAACCCGAAATTCGCGGAGACAAACTATATCTACTCCATCTATCTGGCCCGGGAGCATCTGGACGATGACATGATCCTGATGCACGGCGACCTGGTTTTTGAGGACGAGGTATTTTACCAGGTCCTCCACAGCCCCGTCAGCTGTATGACCGTCAGCTCCACCCTGCCCCTGCCGGAAAAGGATTTCAAAGCGGTGGTTCACGGCGGTCAGATCACTAAGGTAGGCATCGAATTTTTCGACCAAGCCCTGGCGGCCCAGCCTCTCTACCATCTGAAGCGGGCGGACTGGCGGCTCTGGCTGGAGCAGATCGCCGCCTTCTGCGAAGCCGGACAGACCTCCTGCTACGCCGAGAACGCCCTCAACGCCCTGGACGGGGCCTGCCCCATCGCGCCGCTGGACGTGCGGAATATGCTCTGCGCGGAGATCGATGATCCCTCGGATCTGGCGGTGGTCTCCTCCCGCCTCGCCGGGACGGAGAACCGCACCGTCTATATGTGCTTCTCTGCCGACGTCCTCCACGGGGGCCATATGGCCATCCTCCGCCGGGCCGCCGGGCTGGGGAAGCTGACGGTAGGCGTCCTCTCCGACCAGGCGGTAGCGTCCTATAAGCGCTTTCCCCTCCTGCCCTTCCCGGAGCGCAAAGCCCTTTTCGCCAGCATCAAGGGGGTAGACCGGGTGGTGGAGCAGACGGAGCTGAGCTACAAGGCCATCCTCCGGCAGCTGAAACCCGACATCGTGGTCCACGGAGACGACTGGCGGGAGGGGTTCCAGAAGCCCCTGCGGGCGGAGGTCCTGGACGAGCTGTCCGCCTACGGCGGGCGGCTGGTGGAATTCCCCTACGCCAAAAGCCCCCGGTACCAGGCCCTGGAACGCCGCTCCCTGGCAGAGCTGTCCCTGCCGGACAGCCGCCGGGGCCGCCTGCGGAAGCTGCTGGAAATGAAGGGGCTCGTCACGGCCATGGAGGCCCACGACGGCCTCTCCGGCCTCATTGTGGAGAATACCGCCGTCCACGACCACGGCCATACCTACGCCTTTGACGCCATGTGGGTGTCCAGCCTCTGCGACTCCACCGCCAAGGGCAAGCCGGACATCGAGCTGGTGGATATGACCTCCCGGTTCCGGACCATTGACGACTTGACAGAAGTGACCACGAAGCCTATTATATTTGACGGGGACACCGGCGGCCTGACGGAGCATTTCGTCTACACCGTCCGCTCCCTGGAGAAGCTGGGCGTCTCCGCCGTCATCATTGAGGACAAGACGGGGCTGAAAAAGAACTCCCTGTTCGGCGCGGAGGTGGTCCAGACCCAGGACAGCATCGAGGCTTTCAGCGCCAAGATCGCCGCCGGAAAGCGCGCCCAGAAGTCCCCGGACTTTATGATCATCGCCCGGATCGAGAGCCTGATCCTGGAAAGAGGCATGGAGGACGCACTGACCCGTGCCTTCGCTTTTGTGGAGGCCGGGGCGGACGGCATCATGATCCACTCCCGGCGGAAGGAGCCGGATGAGATCTTCCAGTTCGTGGAAAACTTCCGGCGGAAGGACAGCGCCACCCCCCTGGTCGTGGTGCCCACTTCCTTCCACGCCGTGACGGAAGAGGAATTCAAGCGCCGGGGCGTGAACATCGTCATCTATGCCAACCAGCTCATCCGCGGCGCAGTCCCCGCCATGCGTGCCGCGGCGGAGTCCATTCTGAAACATCACCGGGCCCTGGAGGCGGACCGCGCCCTGATGCCCTTTGGGGAGATCATCCGCCTGATCCCGGAGGAGGCGTAATATGCAGCTCTATCTCCCGTCTGACAGCCATTACCGCGCCCTGGACCAATACCTGACCGCCGGGAAGGTCCGGCGGATCTTCCTGGTGTGCGGCAAATCCCTCCGGCGGCTGCCGGCGGGAGCCTATTTTGACGGCCTGGAGGCCCGGCTGGGCGTCCAAGTGGTCACATTCAGCCATTTCAGCCCCAATCCCAGCTACGAGTCCGCAGTGGAGGCCGCGGCCCTGTTCCGGGAAACCGGCTGCGATCTCATCGCCGCCGCCGGAGGCGGCAGCGCCATGGACGTGGCCAAGTGCGTCAAGCGGTTCGCCAACATGGACCTGACCCAGAACTGCCTGGCGCAGGACGTCCCGCCGGGGAACGTCCCCCTGCTGGCCATCCCCACCACCGCCGGCACCGGCAGCGAGGCCACCCGCTTCGCCGTGATCTACCACCGGGGCGTCAAGCAGTCCGTGGCCCACATCGGGTGCCTGCCGGACGCGGTGCTGCTGGACCCCCGGCTGCTGGAGACGCTGCCGGACTATCAC
>CAMWTG010000066.1 GCA_947177115.1 uncultured Clostridia bacterium | reverse complement strand
GGGTCGCGGGGTGCGGCCTTTGCGGGGGAGATGGGGCGGGGTGGCGGCAATCTTTTCTTGGGTGTCAAAGAAAAGATTCAAAAGAAAAACTTTTTGCCCGCCCGATGGGCCGTGGACGGGCGGCGTCCGCACTGTGGTTTTTCTGAAGACCGCTTTCAGCACGGTTCGGGCTATTTCTGAAAATTATTTTCAAGAATGGCTTCTTTTTGCTTGACAGAAGGCCGGTGGAGCGAGTATTATTGAATAGGAATTTTGTCGGCGGATAAAAAGGGGTATCCGCCGGTTATTTCCGCGTCCGGCCTGCGGGCCGGACAAGCACAAACCCCCATGCCATAAAATTGCAAAAAGGAAAGACAGGAGGAAAAGCATCCCATGCCACAATTTGAAATTGGCCTCATTGGGGTCATTGTTTTTGTTGTGGTCGCGATCCTGGCATGTATCGGCTGCTTTATCGCCGGACAGATCCACCGCAAGAAATTTGCTGAGCGGGAGATCTCCGGCGCGGAGGAGGAGGCCCGCCGCATTATCAACGAGGCCATCAAGGCTTCTGAGGGAAAGAAGCGGGAGGCCCTGCTGGAGGCGAAGGAAGAAATTCTGCAAAGCCGTGCCGAGTATGAGAAGGAAGAGAAGAGCCGCCGGGCCGACCTGCAAAAGCAGGAGCGGCGCCTGCAGCAGAAGGAAGAGAATCTGGATCGCAAGACCGAAAACATTGAGAAAAAGGAGGAGGCGCTGGCCGCAAAGCACGCCGCCGCCGACAAGGCCCAGGAGGAGATCGACCTCATCAAGCGCAGCCAGACCGAAATGCTGGAGCGTATCTCCGGCTTTACCGTGGAGGAGGCCAAGCAGTACCTGATCTCCCAGGTAGAGGGCGAGGTCACCCATGAGACGGCGCTGAAGATCAAAGAGATCGAAGCCCGCGCCAAGGAAGAGGCCGACCAGCGCGCCAAGGAGATCGTTGCCACCGCCATCCAGCGCTGCGCCGCCGACCATGCGTCCGAAATCACCGTCAGTGTGGTACCCCTGCCCAATGACGAGATGAAGGGCCGCATCATTGGCCGCGAAGGCCGCAATATCCGGACCATTGAGACCTTGACCGGCGTGGATCTGATCATTGATGATACGCCGGAGGCTATTACGGTGTCCTGCTTCGAGCCGGTCCGCCGGGAGGTGGCCCGGGTGGCTCTGGAGAAGCTGATCGCCGATGGGCGCATCCATCCCACTCATATTGAGGAAATGGTGGAGAAGGCCCGCCGGGAGGTGGATGCCGTTATCAAGAGCGAAGGCGAGCGGGCGGCCTTTGAGACCGGCGTCCGGGGCCTGCACCCGGAGGTGGTCAAGATGCTGGGCCGCCTCCACTACCGCACCAGTTACGGGCAGAATGTCCTGCAGCACTCCATTGAGGTCAGCCACATTGCGGGGCTGATGGCCTCGGAGCTGGGGCTGGATGTCCATGCCGCCAAGCGGGCGGGCCTGCTCCACGATATCGGCAAGGCGCTGGATCACGAGTATGAGGGCACCCATGTGATGCTGGGTGTGGAGTTCTGCAAAAAGTACAAGGAGAAGGACGACATTCTCAACGCCATCCAGGCCCACCACGGAGATGTGGAGTGCAAGACGCTGATGGCCTGCCTGGTTCAGGCGGCGGACGCGGTGAGCGCGGCCCGTCCCGGCGCGCGGCGGGAGAATCTGGAGAATTATATCAAGCGTCTGGAGAAGCTGGAGGAGATCACCGGGACCTATCCCGGCGTGGAGAAGAGCTACGCCATTCAGGCGGGCCGCGAAGTCCGCGTCATGGTACGGCCCGAGGCCGTCAGCGAGGATCAGATGGTGATTCTGGCCAGAGATTTGGCTAAGAAGATCGAGAGCGAGCTGGAGTATCCCGGACAGATCAAGGTACATGTCATTCGGGAGACGAAGGTCGTTGAATACGCAAAATGATGCTAAAGGCCGCTGCCCTGAAGGGACAGCGGCCTTTACTGGCAAAATGAGGCGCTGCGTCTTTTGGAAAGGGGCAAAGCGCCTTCCCTCAATGGCGCTCAGAGAGTCGGCAAAGATGCTGACGCATCTTTGCCGAGAAGGTTTCGCTTCGCTCTGCGCCCCGGTAGATCGTGCGATGGCCGCATCGAGCGGCCACGCACGATCCGATTCTACACAGCCACTCGATGTGGCTGTGTAGAATCTACGACAGTCGCTCCCCGGAAAGTGTTTTTCCCACATGCACGCCGCAGGAAAAACGATTAAAATCTTTTCGCGCCTGCGGGCGCGAACTCCTGCGGAGGGCCTTTGTCGACAGTCTGAAGCGCACGCCTTATGGCGTGCGCTTGCTGCATATATTGGAGGAGTTACTCGGCGATTTGGTCAACAACCTGATACCGGGGGGCATTGAGGACAAACCGGTCCAGCACCGCGCTCAGCGCCGCGCTGACGGCCACGCCCACGACCAGTTCCAGAGCCACATTGAAGGTAAAGAAGCTGACAAAAATCGTCCAGAAGGGGCTTCCGCCGAAGTAGGAGCCCTGGAAAAATCCTACGACCATGCCTACAAAAAGAACGGTGTTGGTCAGCGTCCCCGCTATGGAGGTGGCAATAAAGGAAACCGCGTTGATCTTGGTCAGCTTGTGAAGGGCGGGGAACAGAAGTCCGGCCACCACGCCGATGAGAATACGGGGGACAAAGCAGGCGACTGCGGTCGCCATGGGGCTCAGGGCCACCAGAGCTGCGCCGAAAGGATCACCCATGAAGCACTGCGCCAGGCTGGTAGCGCCGAACACCGCGCCAAGGAAACCGCCCCGAACGGGGCCCAGGGTCATGCCGCCAATAACCACGGGGATGACCAGGAAAGTGATGGATACCGGCCCTATACGCAGGTAGCCCAAGGGGGTAAAGGCCATCAGAAGGACGATTGCCGCCAGTACCGCCGTCAGTGCGGTCTCGCGGACTTTGCTGCTTGTGTTGCTCATGTTTGTTTCTCCTTTTGAGGGTATTTCACCTCGCGCTGTCGTCTCTATTGTTAGAGTACGGCGCGCAAATTATGTATAACAACGGCGGATGCCGTTATTATCAGCGCTTTTGTTTGGGCCTGTTGGCCTCGTAGAGATACCGCAGGCCCTTCAAGGTCAACTCCGGGTCCTGCCGGATCTTCCGCCTGCACCGGGCTGTGACCAAATGGGCGGAACCGCCGGTGGCGATGCACTTCGCCCCCGCCATCCCCGGCAGGGCGGCATAGCGTTCGATAAATCCGTCCACCATCATGGCGCTGCCCAGCAACAGGCCGCAGCGCATGGCATCGGCGCTGTTGCGGCCCAGGCAGGCGTCCTCCCTGCCGTCCAGTTCTATGGAGGGCAGCAGGGCGGTGGCCTCCTTCAGCAGCTGCGCGCTGGGCCGGATGCCGGGCAGGATGCAGCCGCCCAGATAGGTGCGGTCTTTGTCCACAGCAATGATGGTCGTTACGGTGCCCGCGTCAATGACCACCAGCGGCGCGCCGTATTCCGTCAGCGCTGCCAAAGTGTCCGCCGCCAGATCGCCCCCCAGCTGGGAGGGATCATCGATACGGATCCGAAAGCCGGTACGGATGCCGGGCCCTACGCGGAGAGGCGCGGTCCCGGTAATGATCCGGGCCGCCTCCTCCACCAGTCCGGTCAATTCCGGCACTACGGAGGCCAAAATGCAGCTGTCGGCCTCCTCCCGAGAGATCCGGTTCATCCGCATGAGGTCATAGATGACAGCCGCGTATTCATCGGCGCTCCGGCGGGTGCTGACGGAGATCTTTCCCTTCATCAGCAGATCCCCGCCCCGGAAAATTCCCAGGGAAATATTGGAGTTTCCCACATCAACCGCTAACAGCATGGGCCCTCCTCACTCCGCCGGGTCAAAGCAGAACATGCTGAAAAACGCCACCACGCCCGGTCCGCAGTCGTACTCCATCCCGCAGGTCTCCGCCATCTGCTGTACAAATACGCAGTAGGCCGACATGCAGGAGTACCGCTTATCCGGAAACCGGCAGGGCTTTCCCTCTACGATGGCGCAGGGATTGCACAGACTGCACCCGCCTGCGCCTACCATCAATCCGGGCCGGTCCGCCTGATCGATGAGCTGGCGGGTCATTTTGTTGTGGGTCCCCTTGGCGGGCTTGGTCTGGGCCTCGTCCATGGGGTCCTCAATATCCCACATGGTCTGCATGACCAGCGCCCGGGGCCAGCGGCGGACCCGCGCCGCCATCTCCTCCACCGTGCCGCAGTCCGGCGGGCAGGCGTAGTTGACGCCGTACTTTCCGCACAGGTTCTCCTCGCACAGTGGGCGGAAGGACGGCATGAAAACCAGATCCTTTGTATCCATTACCGCCGCGTTGGCAAAGCCCAGCTCCACCGCCAGATCGATCATCTGCTGTTCCGTCATGCTTCCAGCCTCCCACCAGTTTTTCTCCGCCCCTATTGTACCCTATCTGTTTTCATTTTTCCACTAAAATCTCATTGCATTTTTCCTGAAAATATGGTATCCTCTGGTTGACTTTCTGTTAAATACTTCACAAAGGAGTTCTGCTATGGACATCCCTGCTTTGCAAAAGAAATTGGATGAAGCAAAATACATCTGTTCCGGCGATGTAGCCGCCACCCTGCTGGTAGCCCTCCGGCTGGGCAGGCCCCTCCTCATCGAGGGCCCCGCCGGAGTTGGCAAGACGGAGATCGCCAAGGTCATGGCCTCCGCCCTGGACCGGGAGCTGGTGCGCCTCCAGTGCTATGAGGGCCTGGACGAGAGCAAGGCCCTCTACGAGTGGAACTATCAGAAGCAGCTGCTGAGCATCCAGGTGCAGATGGACCGCCGGGACGCGGATGAACTGACAAGATCCCTGTTCAGCGATGAATACCTGTTGGAGCGGCCCCTGCTGCGGGCTATCCGGTCGGAGAAGCCGGTGGTGCTGCTCATTGATGAGATCGACAAGTCCGATGAGGAGTTCGAAGCGTTTCTGCTGGAGCTTCTCTCCGAGATGCAGGTGACCATCCCCGAAACCGGGGCAGTAAAAGCCAGCTCCATCCCCTTTGTGGTGCTGACCTCCAACCGGACGCGGCCTTTAGGCGAGGCCCTGCGGCGGCGGTGCGCTTACCTCTATCTGCAATATCCGGATATTGACAAAGAGATGTCCATCATCAAGGCCAAGCGGCCCAATGTTAATGAGCACCTGGCCGTCCAGGTGGCCCAGGCCATCCACGATCTGCGCCAGAGTGAAACCATCCTGAAAAAGCCCTCCATCGCCGAGACCCTGGACTGGGTGTCCGCCCTGGAGGCTCTGGGCATCAGCGACCTGACCAAGGAAACCGCCCGGCAGACCATGGGCTTCGTCCTGAAAAGCAGCGAGGACCTGGAAGCCGCCGGAGACGTTCTCTACGGTGAGAGCTGCGGCTGCGGTCATGACCACGACCATGGGCACGAGCACTGCGGCGCGTGCGGCCACCATCAGGCATGAGCGTTTATCTGGAGAAGCTGGCGGAGTTCTCCGCCATGCTGCGGTCCCAGGGCCTTGCGGTGGGCACCCAGGAGACGGCGGACGCCTGCGAGATCCTGACGGTGATAGACCTCAGCGACCGGGAGACGGTGCGCCTGGCCCTTCAGGCGGTCTATGCCAAGAGCCGGGAGGAGCAGGCCGTCTTTCAGCACTGCTTCGATGGCTTTTTCGTCAGCGCGGAGCAGCGGGACGCCCTCCGGCGCAAGCAGGAGGCGGAGGCCCGGGAAATGGCCCAGCGCCGCCGGGAGGCGGAGCAGGAGATGCAGGTCAACGGCCAACCCATGGACCTCCGGGAGGATCTGCAGGAGGTCTACGTCCAGATGGGCGAAGACAAGCGGGATCAGCTGCGGCAGATGCTGGAGAAGATGAAGGGCAACCTCCAGCGCAGCCCCAAGCTCTACAGCAACTTCATCCGTTCAGTATTTATGCGGTTCTTATTGGAACAGCAGATGGCTATGGAGGACGATGCCGCCGTAGGCAGCGAGGAGCTGGATCCGGATATGGCGCTGCTGTACCGGGATATTTCCCAGTTCAAGGATGCCGACATCCCCCGGGCCGCGGCCCTCATCGCCGCCATTTCCCGGCAGCTGGACGCGGAGCTCAGCCGGAAACGCCAGGGACAGGGCCACAGCGGGAAGCTGGATTTTCGCCGGACCATCCGCCGGGGACTGGAGACCGGCGGCAGCTTCTACCGCCTCTCCTACCGCAAAAAACGGCAGAAGAAGCGGCGGCTGGTGCTGCTGTGTGATGTGTCCGGGTCCATGCTGCAATTTTCGGAGTTCGTGCTGCGGTTTATCAAGTCCATGACCGAGGTGTCGGAATCCTCCCAGACCTTCCTGTTTTCCGAGGAGGTGCGGGAGGTGGATGCTTTCGCCTTGCAGAACATGGACGCTTTCCGGGATCATGTGCGCTCCTCCGGCCTGTTTGGCCGGGGGACTGATCTGGGGGGCGCGTTGGAGGAGCTGTGCCAGCGCCGTCCTGCGCCTTTGGGTCCCTCCTCAACGCTGCTGATCCTGTCCGATACCAAAACCATCGATCTGCCCCGTGCCGCCCAGGCCGTGGTGGAGGCCCGCCGTCAGGCGGGGCGGGTGCTGTGGCTGAATCCCATCCCCCAGCGCAAGTGGCCCTATATGGCCAGTATTCAGACCATGGCAAGTCTCTGCCAGATGGCTCCCTGCTCCACGCTGGAGGAGCTGACGAGATCGTGCAGGAAATTGATGAAATAGATTTGTGTGCAGAGCAGGAGCGGCAAGGTGAAATACCTTGCCGCTCCTGCTCAAATTTTGCTGCAAAATTCTATGATCGCATCTTTTCTTTGCGCCACTGCGTCTTTATGTTCCACTGCGCATAAACCCAGCCTGCCGCAGCAGGCAATTTCCAGATGTCCATAGAAATGCTCGATACTTTCAATGACCCGATCGCATTCTTTCATGCTGGGACCTGTCCTTAATGCGATGGAATATCCTTTCTTTCCGGCGCTTATGGCGGCATGCGGCTCATGCGTGTTACACCAGGGGGTGCATCTGTCGATAAACGCCTTGAACTGTCCCGGGATGTCCGCCCAGTATGATGGCGATACGGATATGATAATATCTGCCCATTCATACTGTGCGATCATCTTGTCAACATCATCCTGCTGCACGCATTTTGCCGTACTGTGACAAGTTCTGCATCCCGTGCAAAAATGAAACGTAAAATCATCAATACAGATACTTCTTACAGCATATCTTTCGCTTAACTGCTCAGAGACGATATGCACGATTTCAGCCGTTGCTCCATTTCTTACAGGACTGCAATTTATCACTAAAGCGTTCGTGCTTTTATCAGAACACATACTTCTCCAGCCTCGCCATAGCCTCCTTTACCCGGCTCAGCGGCAGGGCCAGGTTCATCCGGATGTGGCAGAGCCCGTGGAAGGGCCGTCCGTCCTGCCAGGCCACGCCCACGTCCCATCCGGCTTTCAGCACATCCTCGATGGTCTTCCCGTGCGCTTCGCACCACCCGGTGCAGTCCAGGAACAGCATGTAGGTGCCCTGGGGCCTGCGCACATCCACGCCCTGGAAATGTTCCCGGATGAAGGAGACGGCATAGTCCACGTTTTCCGCGATGACCTGCCGCAGCTCGTCCACCCACTCCCGGCCCTCGGGACTGTACGCGCCCATCAGGGCGTGCATGGACAGCACGTTCATATTGTTGTAGTGGGACAGGGACGACTCCCGCTCCACCCGGGCCCGGAGCCACGGATCATAAATGATCCGGTAGCTGCCCACCAGTCCCGCCAGATTGAAGGTCTTTGACGGCGCATAGAAGGCCATGGTCCGCCGCCGGGCGTCCTCGGAGATCGACTGGGTGGGGATGTGCTTATAGCCGGGCAGGGTGAGGTCCGACCAGATCTCATCGGAGATGACAAACATATCGTGTTTCCGGAACAGCTCCATAGCCTGCTCCAGCTCCCACCGCTCCCAGACCCGGCCGCAGGGATTGTGGGGAGAGCAGAGGATGGCGGCGTGGATCTGGTTCTCCACCAGCTTTTTCTCCATGTCCTCGAAATCCATCCGCAGGATCCCCTCCCCATCCCGGACCAGGGGACTATGGACGATCCGGTAGCCGCAGTTCTCCATGCAGTTGGTGAAGCCAACATAGGTGGGCGAGTGGAGCAGCACCTGATCTCCCTGGGAGCATACCGCGCCCAGAGCGCTGAGTACACCGCCCAGCACGCCGTTTTCATAGCCGATGCACTCTTTTGTCAGCCCGGTAACGCCGTTGCGGTCTGCCTGCCAGTTGATGATGGCTTCAAAATATTTCTCCGGCGGCTGAAAGTAACCGTAGGTGGGATGTTGGGCACGGGCAATGACAGCCTGGGAAATGGCAGGGAGGGCGGGGAAATTCATATCCGCCACCCACATGGGGATCAGGTCAAAGCCTTCTTTGGGTTTTTCCGGGGAAAAGCCGGGCATGGAGCCCAAAGCGTCCACCGCCATGGCATCCCGTCCGCGGCGGTCAATGATGGTGGTAAAATCATATTTCATGTGGGAAACTTTCCTTTCGTACATTTCTCCGCCTATTATAAGCCCGCTGGCGGCGCAGTGCAAGCAGGAAAATACAGATCTCACCCCCAATTTCCCATAGCAACCCCAACAGGGAAACCGAAAGTGTTTCACCCTTCCGGCAGATAAAAACTCCCTTCCCAGGGCAGACTAGACAGAGTGACCAAGTCCTGCCGCTGTAATTTGTTGCAAATGCCGCTTGACAAGGAATAATTCCTAGATTAAGATAGGAAATAAGGAAATCCATAGGAGGACGATAACGCAATGAAGATCTCCGCAAAAAGCCGCTACGCCCTGCACCTGATGCTGGAGCTTGCCATGCAGGATGAAGGCGTGAACCTGTCGGTAAAGAGCGTGGCGGAAAGCAGGGGGATCAGCGAGAAATATCTGGAGCAGGTCATCCCCGTGCTGGTTCGGTCGGGGCTGGTGCGCAGCGTCCGGGGGGCCAAGGGCGGCTACCGCCTGCTGAAAAGTCCGGAGGACTGCACAGTGGGGCTGATCCTGCGGACAGTGGAGGGCAGTCTCTCCCCCGTTTCCTGTATGGACGATGAGATCAACCAGTGCGCCCGGTGCAAGGCCTGCGTCACGCTGGACCTGTGGGAGCAGGTAGACCAGGCTATCAGCAACGTGGTGGACCATGTGACCCTGGCGGACCTGGTGGATAAGCAGCGGCGGATGGACGCCCGCTGCGCCGCTGCCGCCGCCCGGAAGGGAAACTGCTGACCTTTCCCCAGGCGCCGCATCATTTGGCGAAACAATTCCTATTTTCCTATAGGAAACCAGTACATTTCACGCCGGAATACTTTCCGGCAGGCAGAAGAAAGAAGGTATGCGAGCCATGTTCGTTTATGCTGACAATGCCGCCACTACCGCCATGAGCAAGACGGCGGCGGACGCCATGCTCCCCGCGCTGCGGGAGCTGTACGGCAACCCCAGTTCTCTCCATCAGAAAGGGCGGGAGGCCAATTACGCCCTGATGGATGCGCGGGAGGCCGTTGCCAAATGTCTCAACGCCGAACCCCGGGAAATCTATTTCACCGGCTGCGGCACCGAGGCCGACAACTGGGCCATCACCGAGGCTGCCCGTATGGGCGCGGAAAAAGGCAAGAAGCACATCATCTCCGATGCCATCGAGCACCATGCGGTGCTCCACACCCTGAAAAGGCTGGAGAAGCAGGGCTTCGAGGTCACTTATCTGCCGGTCCACGAGGACGGTCTGGTGCGCCTTGACGAGCTGAAGGCCGCCATCCGGGAGGATACCTGCCTGGTGACCGTCATGTATGTGAACAACGAGATCGGCACCATTCAGCCCATCCGGGAGATCGGGGCTGTGTGCCGTGAGAAGGGCGTGCTGTTCCACACGGACGCTGTCCAGGCGGTGGGTCATATCCCGGTGGATGTGATAGCGGACAATATTGATATGCTGTCCCTCTCCGGCCACAAGTTCCACGCCCCTAAGGGCGTGGGCGCGCTGTACTGCAAGAAGTCCATCAAGCTGAAAAATTTCATTGAAGGCGGCGCACAGGAACGGGGCAAGCGGGGCGGTACCGAGGCCATCCCGGCGATCCTGTCCATGGCGGCGGCTCTGAAGGAGAGCTGTGAGAATCTGGAAGAGAACATGGCGAAGATCACCGCCATGCGGGATAAGCTGATCGCGGGACTCAGTAAGATCCCAAATTCCCGCTGCAATGGGGATCCGGAGCACAAGGCACCCGGCGTGGTCAGCTTCTGCTTTGAGGGCATCGAGGGGGAAAGTCTGCTGCTGCGGCTGGACCTGGCGGGTATCTGTGCCAGCTCGGGCAGCGCGTGTACCAGCGGGTCGCTGGACCCCAGTCATGTCTTACTGGCGCTGGGGATGCCCCACGAGATCGCGCACGGTTCTCTTCGCTTGAGCCTTTGTGAGTATAACACCATGGAGGAGGTTGATTATATCCTCCAGCAGGTGCCGGAGGTCGTGAAAACGCTGCGGCAGATGAGCCCGGTATGGATGCATATGCTGGAGAAAATGCCTGACCCATACAAGGAGGGGTGATCTTTGCCGCCGCTGCGCGGCGGCGGCAGCTCAAATCTTAGTTTAGATTCGCCCCTCGCCGGGGCGGGGCCTTCTTTTCGCCCACGCGAAAAGAAGCAAAAGCGTGCTCAAGGGGGCTTCGCCGCCCTTGAGAATCCCCTCATGGGGTGATTTGTTTTTGCGCGGGTCCTGTAGGTTGTTTGGGTTAAACCGAACTTGCTCCCGTGTATGGGGCGAAGCGTCTATCCGAGGATGTTATCGCAGTCCCTACCGTATCACGCGAGGGGAGCTCCCGGGGTGCGTCACGTAGGGGCCGATGTTCCCATCGGCCTGCCGTTAACCACCGGGGTCCCGTCAGAACGGGCCGATGAGGACATCGGCCCCTACACTGTAGTCTGGCGATAGGCGGGACATCCATCAATGACCACCCCGGGAGATTCAGCGTGTATAACGGTAGGGTCT
>CAMWTG010000065.1 GCA_947177115.1 uncultured Clostridia bacterium | reverse complement strand
GTGAACTGCTGGCTCTTCTCTGGACTGACCTGGACGCAGAAGCCCGGACGATCTCCGTGACAAAGCAGGTCAACCGGATCAACGGTGAACTCGTAGTCAGCCAACCCAAGACACAGAACTCCGTCCGAATGATGGCGATTCCACAGCAGGCGGTAGACCTCTTAATCGAGGAACACCGAAAGCATTCGAAAAATCAATACATGTTTCCCTCGCCCAAAACCGGCACCATGTATGACCCCGACGCCTTCCGCCGCATCCACGACAAAATCCTAAAAGCCATCGGTGCGGAGCATGTCCGATTTCACGACATAAGGGCATCTTTTCGCTACCCTGTCTCTCAAGAACGGCGTAGATGTGAAAACCCTCTCCGGGGCCTTGGGCCACTACTCCGCAGGCTTTACCCTCAATACCTACACCCACGCCACAGCCCAGATGAAGCAGGACGCGGCGGACACCATCGGCGCGGTCATCAGTCAAGCGATGTAAAAAAATTCCGCAACAGGGCAGCACCAGACGAGAAGATCCCGTCCGGTGCTGTCCCGTCCTATCCGAGTCTATCCCCGTGTGGGTTAACCCGTGGGTCACGCCAGAAACCAAAAAATAAACGCATCTAAAAAGTACTGAAAACAAGAGAAAATCCATCAAATCCGTTCGGATTTGATGGATTTTGGTGGAGACTACTGGACTCGAACCAGTGGCCTCATGCGTGTGAAGCATGCGCTCTAACCAGCTGAGCTAAGCCTCCGTTTGACGGGAGCGATTCCTCCCGTCTTGGTGACGCGTACGGGAATCGAACCCGTGTTACCGCCGTGAAAGGGCGGTGTCTTAGCCGCTTGACCAACGCGCCAAGGGCTGCCCCATAAAAGGGACATGGTAGCGGCGACTGGATTCGAACCGGTGACACTTCGGGTATGAACCGAATGCTCTGGCCAACTGAGCTACGCCGCCATAGACCCGGCCAAAACTGCCCGACCGGTCAGGCAGGAGTTAGTATACCGCAAAACCCGCCTCTTGTCAAGAGCTTCCACAAGATTTTTCTCATAATTTTTCCCTACGCGCTCTTTTTCTCCCTTTACACGCGGCGGCGATAATGATAAGATGAGTAGCACAGGGCATCCTCCCTTAAAAATTGAAACAGAAAGAGTGATCGTTATGGACCGCAGAAGCGGCATCCTCCTTCCCATCTCCGCTCTTCCGGCTCCCTATGGGATCGGCACCCTGGGCCGGGAGGCTTATGCTTTCGCAGACTTCCTCCATGCCGCCGGACAGAAATACTGGCAGCTGCTTCCCCTGGGCCCCACCAGCTACGGCGACAGCCCCTACCAGAGCTTTTCCACCTTTGCTGGCAACCCCTATTTCATCGACTTGGACCTGCTGGCCGAAGACGGACTGCTGGACAAGGCCAGCCTGGAGGAGGCCGGCTGGGGCAATGACCCCCGGTATGTGGACTACGGCAAAATCTATGAATCCCGTTTCCATGTACTCCGCAAAGCCTTCCGCACCGGCTATCCCCGGGACAAGGCGGCGGTGGACACATTCCGCCAGGAAAACAAGTGGCTGGACAACTACGCCCTTTATATGGCCGTGAAGAGTCATTTCGGTATGAAGAGCTGGCTGGACTGGCCGGACGAGGACATCCGCCTGCGCAGGCCGGAGGCGGTGGAGCGCTACAGCCGGGAGCTGGCGGAAGACGTTGCCTTTTACAGCTACCTCCAATACCTGTTCTTCCGGCAGTGGAACGCCCTGCGGGACTACATCCATTCCCTGGATATCCAGATCATCGGCGACCTGCCCATCTACGTGGCCATGGATTCCGCCGATGTGTGGGCGGAGCCCCAACACTTCCAGCTGGGGGAGGGCAACGTGCCCACCGAAGTCTCCGGCGTGCCGCCGGACTACTTCTCCGCTGATGGCCAGCTGTGGGGCAATCCCCTCTACGATTACGACCGGATGAAGCAGGACGGCTACGGCTGGTGGATCCGCCGCGTGGAGGGCGCGGGCAAGCTCTTCGATGTCATCCGCATCGATCACTTCCGGGGCATGGAGAGCTACTGGGCGGTGCCCTATGGCGAAAAGACCGCCAGAGTGGGCCGCTGGCGGAAGGGCCCCGGCATGGATCTGGTGGGTACTCTTACGGCATGGTTCCATGACCTGCGGTTCATTGCCGAGGACTTGGGTTTCCTCACCCCCGCCGTCCACCAGCTGCTGGAGGACTCCAAGCTGCCGGGGATGAAGGTGCTGGAATTCGCCTTCGACACCCGCGAGCCCAGCAACTACCTGCCCCACACCTACACGCCCCACTGCGTCTGCTATGTGGGCACCCACGATAACGAGACGGTCATGCAATGGCGGGAGCAGGCGGACCGGTCCAACGTGACCATGGCCCGGAAATACCTGGGACTCAACGAGGCGGAGGGCTTCCACTGGGGGATGATCCGGGGCGGCATGTCCTCGGTGGCGGACACCTTTGTGGTGCAGATGCAGGACTGCCTGGGCCTGGGGGCCGAGGGGCGGATGAACACCCCCGGCACGCCGGAGGGCAACTGGCGCTGGCGCCTCCTGCCCGGCGAGGCCAGCCCTGCACTGGCCAAAAAACTGTACCTCTACACCAGGATGTACGGCAGAATTTAACGCAGGGAAATCTATTTTTGATGCATGGTTTCTGAAATTGCAGACCCTGGGTATCGCAGAACCTGCCCTCCACAGCAGCTTTTCAGATCCCATATTCCCAACAGCGTCCCCGGCCCCGCAGGCTGGGGACGCTGTTTTCTTTTTCCACGGCACATTTTGTTCCCGTTTTCGTCTAAGCAAGTGAAAGGAGTGATCCCCATGGGCAAAAAATTGTTGGGCCTCTACAGCCTGGCTCATTTCTGGGTAGACCTCAGCTGTGCTCTTCTGGTGTTCCGGACCATGTCCGGCGCGGCGGACTTTTCCCTATGCCTGCTGCTGTACAATTTCTGCGCCTTTGCGCTGCAAATGCCCTTCGGCCTGCTGGCGGACCGCCTGGACCGGAACGGCGCCGTCTCCGCCGCCGGATGCGCCCTGACCGCATTAGCCTACCTGCTCCCCCTGCCGGTCGCCGCCGCCGTAACGGCGGGCATTGGCAACGCTCTCTTCCATCTGGGCGGCGGCATCGATGTGCTGAACGGGAGCGGGGAAAAAGCCTGGGCCCTGGGCGTGTTTGTCTCCCCGGGGGCCCTGGGGCTGTTCCTTGGGACCCTGTGGGGACGGGGAACGTTTCCCGGGCTGTGGCTGGGAGCTGCGGGACTGCTGGTATTGGGCGGGGTCCTGCTGGCAGTACGCCGGGGCCCCTCCGGCAACGCGGAGGCGGACGTATCCGCGCCGGGGAGCTGCGGAGCGCTGGTCCCCCTGTTTTTGGTGGTGGTCCTGCGGTCCTATATGGGGATGAATCAGGCGTTTGCCTGGAAGGCGGAGTGGGCGCTGGTCCTGACCCTGGCGCTGGTCCTGGGCAAGACGGCGGGAGGCTTCGTCATGGACCGGCTGGGCGCGGGGCGGGCCGCCGGAGGGAGCCTGGGGCTGGCGGCGGCGCTGTATCTGGCCTCCGCCCTGCCCCTGCCGGGCATCCTGGCGGTATTTCTCTTCAATATGACCATGCCGGTCACCTTGTGGGCGGCGGCAAGGGCCATGCCCGGGGCGAAGGGCTTCACCTTCGGCCTGCTGACCTTCGCGCTGTTTCTCGGATATCTGCCGTCCTTCCTGGGCTGGCCCAGCCTCCTGACAGGCCCGGCATCCTATGCGGCCATCGCGGCGGCAAGCCTGTTCCTGCTGCTCCTGCCCCTGAGAAAGGAGGTCTCCCATGCTGACGGTCCTGGCGGTGTCGCTGCTGCTGACGCTGGTATTTGAGGAGGGCTTTGCCCTGGTCTGGGGCCTCCGGGGCAGGCGGGAGCTGGGGCTGGTGGCTCTGGTGAACGTCCTGACCAACCCGCCGGTGGTGCTGCTGTACCATACGGCCACCGGCCTCTGGCACTGGAACGCCGTCCTGGTGACTATTCTTCTGGAGGCGTCCGCCGTCCTGGTGGAGTGGCGCTGCTACCGCGCCTTTTCGGACCAGGTCAAGCGGCCCTTCCTTTTCGCACTGCTGGTCAACCTGTTTTCCTACGGCGTGGGATGCGCCATCAATCTGCTGTAAACGGAGGAATTGCTATGAAAAAGCTTCTCACCCTGTCGCTGACGCTGCTGACAGTCCTGTCCCTGACCGCCACAGCCCGCGCGGACGTGATTGCCTCGCCGGGAGCAATCGCCGTGCTGTACACAATGCACTTTCTGCCCTATATCCTGGTAGCGGCGGTGGTGCTGATCACCATTTGTCTGCTGATAAAATTCTGGAAAAAGAAGAAATGAGGTGCCTGTGATGAAACGTATTTTGACCTGTATCCTGACTGTGCTCATACTCCTGACGCTGGCCGCGCCCGCCCGGGCGGACATTCTCTGGGAACCGGACAACAATTTCTATGAGAAGCACCGGGGAGAGTGTACCTACATCGGCCGGAGCTACTACGCCAACGGTCCGGAGGGCTTCGTCACCCTCTATAACGCCCCCAACGGCAGCATCATCGAGGCCCAGTACCAGAACGGATACGCCCTCCCGGTCTATTACCAGTACAAGGACTGGGCCTGCATCACAGTATTCGGCGATGAGGGCGAGATCAACGGCTGGACAAAGCTGTCGGACCTGAGCTTGATTTACGATCATATCTCCTTTGAAGAGGAGTACGCGGACCGAATCACAGAGTACAACGGCGAATTTGCAGATTATGCCGGAGATGCGGAAGAAGTCAACTTCTACGAATACCCCGGCGCACCAAGGGTCAGCCAGAGTTTCAATATTGCCGAGTTCTCCAAACATATGGGCAATATCCTGAAAAATCTGACCGGCACGGCGGATAGCCCCAGCTATATCAGCAGTATCTTCGTAGACGAAAACGGCCTGACCTGGGGCTATGTCAACTACATGTACGGCCGCCTGAACAGTTGGTTCTGCCTGGACAAGCCGGACGGTACCGGTTTCCCCGTTCGGGAGGTTTCTGCGGAAGATCTGACCCCGGCCCAAACGCCGGTCCTCCCCGCCCGGTCCTATCTCCCCTACATTTTGACAGCGGCAGTTGTCATCGTCACCATCGGCGTCCTGTTCTATTTTTACGGCAGGAAGCGGAAATCGACAGATTGACCCCTTGCGCAGCGGCCCACTTTCGGTTACAATAGAGGAGACTTCCCAGCTGAGGTGACACACCGTGAAGAAAAAAGAGTACAAGCCCCTGGGGCTGTATATCCATATCCCTTTCTGCAAAAGCAAGTGCGTCTACTGCGACTTCTACTCCCTTCCCAACAGCGAAGAAAAGATGGACCGCTATACCGCCGCCCTGTGCCGCCAGCTCTCGGAGATATCCCGGCAGACCACCGCCCACCAGGTGGACACCGTCTATTTCGGCGGCGGCACTCCATCCTGGCTGGGGGAGAAGCGTCTGCGGCAGATCCTGAAAACGGTGGAAAAGCACTACCGTCTCGCCAAAAAGCCGGAGATCACCCTGGAGGCCAACCCCGACAGCGCCGGGAACTGGAAGACCCTCCGCGCCCTCCGCCGGGCGGGCTTCAACCGCCTCTCCCTGGGGGTGCAGTCCGCCGATGACGCCCAGCTGCAGACCCTGAACCGCCCCCACACCTTTGCCCAGGCGGAGGAGGCCGTGGCCGCCGCCAGAAGGGCGAAGATCAAAAATGTGTCCCTGGACCTGATCTACGGCCTGCCGGGGCAGACCCTGGAGAGCTGGCGGGACACCGTGGAAAAAGCCGCCGCCCTGTCCCCGGAGCACCTGAGCTGCTACGGGCTGAAGGTGGAGGAGGGCACCCCCCTGTGGGACATGCAGTCCGCCATGGACCTCCCGGACGATGACCTCCAGGCGGATATGTACCTGTGGACCGTATCCCGTCTGGAGGAACTGGGCTACCGGCAGTATGAGATCTCCAATTTCGCCCGGCCCGGCTGTGAATCCCGGCACAATCTGAAATACTGGACCCTGGGGGAATATGCCGGCTTCGGTCCCGGTGCCCACTCCGATCTGGGGGATGTGCGCTACGCCTACGTCCGGGACCTGGACGCCTACTGCCTGGGCGTGGAGGGGCAGGGGGACATTCTGTCGGAGAACGACCGCATTCCGTCCCGGGAGCGGGACATTGAGTATCTGATGCTGGGGCTCCGGATCACCAGAGGCATATCCCGGCAGGAGTTTGAGTACAAATTCCGCCTCCCCTTCGGTCCCGTTCAGGAGGTCCTGGAGCGGTTCGAACAGACGGGCCGCGCCGTCATGCGGGGCGGCCGGTGGCGTCTGACGCCCGAGGGGTTCCTGCTGTCCAACCAGATCATCGGCCAGTGCCTGGAGGCGCTGGCCGGGGAGAAGCTGCGGCGGGAAGAGGCCACAGCCAACCACGATTACCGGGTGCGTTAGCGCCCGGTGATCTTTTTCCAATCCCCGGCCCTTCAGCCGGCATATTTTTTTATAATTTTTCCCAGATCACCCGAGACATTTTCTTCCATCCGTGCTATAGTATACAAGGATCGATATTTTACAATACACGGTACATATCATATATGTAGGAACAGGAGCAGCCCATGCAGATCAAACGTCTTGCCGCCACCTTTGGCCGGCTGGAGCAGGACCAGCTGGAACTGGAGCCGGGTTTGAACGTCATCGAAGCCCCCAATGAGTCGGGCAAGTCCACCTGGACGGCCTTCCTCCGCGTCATGCTCTACGGCCTGAACACCCGGGATCGCAGTCCCAATGCGGATAAACGCCGTTATATGCCCTGGAGCGGCAGCGCCATGGAGGGCGTTCTGGACGCCTCCTCGGATCTGGGCGAGGTGACCATCCTCCGCCGCACCGCCCGGGCCAATTCCCCTATGGGGTCCTTCTCCGCCGTCTATACCGGCACTACCGACCCGGTAAAGGAGCTTACCGCCGCCGGCTGCGGCGAGGCCCTTCTGGGCATTCCACAGGATGTTTTCGAGCGCAGCGCCTACATCCGCCAGACCGGCCTGGCGGTGGAGCAGAGCAAAGCCCTGGAGCAGCGCATCACCGCCCTGGTCACCACCGGCGAGGAGGACACCTCCTTCACCGGCGCCGCCGAGCAGCTCCGCCGCCAGCTCAACGCCCGCCGCCATAACAAGACCGGCCTCCTTCCCCAGATCGAGGAGGAACAGCGCGCCCTCCGGGCAGCCATGGACCAGCTGGACGCCCTGGCCGCCTCCGCCGGTCAGACCCGCCGGGCCCTGGAGGCGCTCCGTCCTCAAATAGAAGAGGTGGAGACGCTTCTGGCCCGCCACGATGCGGCGGACCAGGCGGACGAGCTGCGCAAGGTGGAGAGCGCCCGGCTTGACGCCGGCTCCGCCCGGGACCGGGTGAAGACCCTGGAATCCAATTCCCGGGCCCTGCCCACCCGGCCTGAACTGGAGGCGCTCCAGGGTCGGGTGGAGGCCCTCTCCTCCATCAACGATGCCGTGGACAGCGCCAAAAGCCGCCTGGATCTGACCTCCCATAATCTCCGTCAGGCGGAAAAGGCCCTGAACGCCCACGCCTTTGCCGGCCTGACCCCCGCCGAAGCGGCCTCCGCCCCCCTGGAAACCGGCCCCAAACCCGCCATGCCCCGCTGGGTTCTGCCTGCGGCTCTTCTGGCCGGTCTGCTCTTAGGCGGCGTAAATGCATTTTTTACCCATCTCTGGCTTGTGGCCGTTGGCAGCTGTCTGGGCCTTTTCGGCCTCGCTATGGTTGTCTCTTTCTGGCTCTTCCAAAAAAGGAAAAAGAAGTGGGACGCCAACTCCGCCCAATTAGAACAGCAGCGCGAGGAGGCTGTCGCCGAATACACCCCTCTCTACGAAGCGGAAGCGGAAGCCCGCGCCAAGCAGCAGGCGGCCCAGGCCGCCTGGGAGGCGGTTTCCGCCAGCGCGGCCACCAACCTGGACTCCATCCTCACCCAGCTGCGCTCCTTCCGTCCCCTGGTCCGGAACCTGCCGGAGGCCTGCGAGGCCCTGAACGATGCGTTTCTCCTGCGCGGCAAACTGGAGCAGGCCCAACGCCGGGAGGATGAGGCCCGCCACCGCTGGGAGGCGCTTCGGGATGCAGCGCCCCCCATCCCCTCCGTCCCGGCCCAGCGTCCCGATATCTCCCGGGAGCAGCTGCGTCTCCGGCTGACTCAGCTGCAGTCCCAAGACGCCTCCCTCCGCCGGGAACTTCACACCACTCTGGGACGCATCCAGGCCCAGGGCGATCCGGAAGAGCTGCGCCAGCGCGTCCAGGCCCTGACGGAGAATCAGGCCGCCCTCCAAAAGGAATTCGATGCCATCGCCCTGGCCATGGAAGTCCTGGCATTGTCCAACGCGACCCTGCAGACCCGGTTTTCCCCCGCGTTGGGAGAGCGCGCCGCCTCTATCTTCTCAAGCCTTACCAACGGGCGTTACAACAGGGTCCTGCTGGACCGTGCCATGACGCCTTCCGCCCAGCAGCCGGACCAGCTGTCCCCCCACGAAGGTTCGCAGCTGAGCCAGGGGACCGCCGACCAGCTATACCTGGCGGTGCGGCTCGCCATCTGCGAGATGGTACTGCCCGCCGGACGGGCGGTACCCATTGTCCTGGACGATGCGCTGGTCAACTTTGATGACCAGCGGATGGCCGCAGCGCTGGATTATCTTCTGACAGTCTCCGGCCGCCGCCAGATCCTTCTGTTCACCTGTCAGAAGCGGGAGGGGGACTATCTCAATTGGGCGTATCCCAACCGGTTCCATCATATTAAGCTGGGGACCGCTCAATAAAGACCTGTCTGCACAGCACGCGGCTGTGGCCGCAGACTTCAAAACGTCCCTGCCGCCTCAGGCGGCAGGAGGCAGCGAGGTGATCGAATGATCCGCTTTTGTTTTATTTTTCTCCTTCTGATGGTATACAGTTTTCTCGGCTGGTGCGGCGAAATGATCTACTGCTCCATCGGCCAGCGAAGGCTCTGTGAAAAACGCGGCTTTCTCAACGGTCCTCTCTGCCCCATCTACGGTCATGGGGCGCTGGTGGTCCTTCTGTGCCTGCGCGGCGGCTGCGGGAATCCTGTCCTGACCTTTCTCCTGGGCGCGGTCCTCACCTCCATCGTGGAATACATCACCAGCTATGCCATGGAGAAGCTCTTCCACATGCGCTGGTGGGATTACTCCCGCTATAAATTCCATCTCAACGGCCGCGTCTGCCTGCTGAACTCCACCCTTTTCGGCCTGGCCAGCGTTTTTCTCTGCCACTTTGCCAATCCTCCCATTGCCGCCTGGATCGCCTCCCTCATTGCCTCCGGTGCGGGCATTCCCCTGGCTATGATCCTTCTGGTTGTTTATCTGGCGGACATCGTGCTTTCCGTCCGCAGCGCCATCCGGATCGGCGACCGTCTGGCCAAGCTCCACATGATCCATGATGAGCTGGCCGAAAAACTGGAGACACTAAAGGCCGAGGCCACCCAAACCGTCCATGCCAAGCTGGAGCCTCTGTCGGAGCGCACCGATGAGCTGGCCGCCCGTCTGGAATCCGCCAAGGCGGAGACCCAGCAGAAGCTTCGCGCCCTCTACGACCGTCAGGACTTCTTTGAGCGCCGCCTGCTCCGCTCCTTTCCCACCCTGCGCTCCGTCCATTACCCCGATGCGTTAAAAAAGCTGAGAGAGCACCTCTCAGCCCTTAAAAAGTAATCAAATCATTCTAAAAGGAGAACCCATTATGTCAGAATGCACCCACGATTGCAGCACCTGCGGTGAAAGCTGCGGCGAACGCACCGAACCCCAATCCTTTCTGAAAGCGCACAACCCCGCTGCCCGCGTTGGCAAAGTCTACGGCATCGTCTCCGGCAAGGGCGGTGTGGGCAAGTCCATGGTCACCAGCCAGCTGGCCGTTCTCACCCGCCGCACCGGCCGCAAGACCGGCATCCTGGACGCCGATGTCACCGGCCCCTCCATCCCCAAAGCCTTCGGCATCCACCAGCGGGCCATGGCCGATGAGCGGGGCATGCTGCCCGTGGATACCCGGACCGGCATCCAGCTCATGAGCGTCAACCTCCTTCTGGACAACGAGACGGATCCCGTTATCTGGCGCGGCCCCGTTATAGGAGGCGTTGTCACACAGTTCTGGACCGATGTGATCTGGGATGTGGACTATCTCTTTGTCGACATGCCGCCGGGAACCGGCGATGTGGCCCTCAGCATCTTCCAGTCTCTGCCCCTGGACGGCATCATTATTGTTGCCTCTCCCCAGGAGCTGGTCAGCATGGTCGTGGAGAAGGCTGTCAAAATGGCCGAGATGATGTCCGTCCCCATTGTCGGCGTTGTGGAAAATATGAGCTGCCTCCTCTGCCCCGATTGCGGCAAAGAGATCCCCCTCTTCGGCCAGGGCAAAACCCAGGCCGCCGCTGAAGCGCACGGCCTGAAGCTCCTGGCCAGAATGCCCCTCGACCCCGCCCTCGCGCAGCTTACCGACCAGGGCCGGATCGAGGACGTCCAGTCCCAGGCGCTTACGCCGGTGCTGGAGGAAATTCTGTAATTTGCGGAGGGGGTGTTCTTTTTCTTTGTGGATAAAGAAAAAGAACCAAAAAGAAAAACTTTTTGCCTGCCCTACGGGCCGTTGATGGGGTGCAGGTTTTTGGCGGAGGCTTTGCCTTTGTTTCAGTCTGCGGCAGCGCAAAGCGTTGCTTTGCGCAATCATATTGTGGTCTAAATTCGGCCGCACGGCTCACGCCGTGCTGGGGGGCTCCTCTGAGAGACATGGGTTCTTATATGGCGGCTTTCCCCTTTGATGTGAACGGCTTGAGGCGGGCCCTCCAGCATGGAGTGATTCACGCGGTCGAATTCAGACCGGAAAAGTTCAGGGCGCGGAACAATGTTCCGCGCCCTTCCGGCGTTTCCATATAACGGGCAGTTTTCGTCCGGAGCGCCCATAGAGCAAGCAAAGCTTGCGGAAAAAAGTTCTTCTTTTTGATACTTTTTCTTCTTTCAAGAAGAAAAAGTATGTCTGCCTATACGATCTCCCCCACAAACCCGCTCCAACCGGTTTCCAGCGTGGTTGCCACGCTCTGGGTCTTGCTGACGGTGCCGCCATCGTGGG
>CAMWTG010000064.1 GCA_947177115.1 uncultured Clostridia bacterium | reverse complement strand
CGCTGATCCTGTCAAAATAGTCCTGGCAGAGAGGCGGCGGCGTGATATTGTCCGCCTCGCCAAGTATGTAGTGGACCGGCGTCTGGTAGCTAAGCGAAAGCCGGTCAAGATCAAAGGTCAGCATCTCCAATTGAAGGGGACGATTGACCTGCATGAACCGTATAAAACTGACAAGGTCTCCCCATTGGAAGGAGGGGCTGCCCTGTATAACCTTCAGCATATCGCCAAGGCCGGCCCCGGAAACCGGGCCGTTATCATACGCTTCCTGTATTTTCCGCATCCTGGGCAGCAGCTTCAGCAGCGCTTCCGGATCTTCCGGCGGATACTCTCCCAATTTCTCCAAGGCGCGGATATGCTTTTGCGCGCCCCGTTTCCTGGCCATCTCCAGGGTTTGCTGATATCCGATCCGCTCGTTTTCCATCACGCTGATAACCTGACCGGCGCCGATATACGCCAAGACATTTTCGGGGTGCTGCAGGGCATACAAGCTGCCCAGTACGCTCCCCCAGGAGTGGCCCAGAAGGACGATCCTGTCCGTCTGATATTTCTGCCGCAAATACTCTACGATGCCGTGGAGGTCGGCCAGCATCTGACCGGTCGTTTCCGGCAGGCCGGTCTTCCCATTTCGCCGCAGGGTCTTGCCCGCCCCGCGCTGGTCCCAGTGGACCTGGGCGAACATATCCCCCCAGAGCGTATCCAGCTTATATGCAAACAGGGATTCAAACATGCCGGGGCCGCCATGCAGATACAGCAGGACCGGCGTACCGGCGGCCTTCGGATAGTGCAGCAGAAAATGGTGGATGCCGTTGATGAGTATATACTCCTCTTCAAACTGTCGCATTATCGCTCCTTTCCCTCATACCAGGAGTCCCACGCCCAGCCCCAGCAGCGCCCCCATGAGCACCTGCAGCGGCGTGTGCCCCATGACCTCCCGGAGGTCATCGGCAAAATCCTCCGCCGTCAGCTTCTCCACGTGGGCCAGGATCTGGTTCACCAACCGGGCGGTATCCCCGGCACTGCGGCGGACGTTGCAGGCATCGTACATCACCACCGCCGACAGGATCGCCGCCAGGGCAAAGGCGGGACCGGAGATACCGTAAAGTTTTCCAATGGCGGCTGCCGCGGAAACCACCAGAGCGGAGTGGCTGCTAGGCATGCCGCCGCTGGATATAAAAAGGCGGAGGTCCAGTTTCCGCAGCAGGACCAGATCCAGCAACACCTTGATCAGCTGGGCCAGAAACCAGGCCAGCAATGCGCAGTCAATAATGGGATTGGTGGTAAGCATTCCGAAGCGCATGGGTCATTTCCTCCTGTCCGCCAGACTGTCCGCCAGCTCCAGCAGGAATGCCCGGCCCGGAAAGTCCCCGATCGCCTCCTTGGCCAGCCGGGTCTCCTCCGCCACCAGTTTTTCGCAGCCTTCCAGGCCCAGCAGGTCGGCAAAGGTTTGTTTACCCTCCGCCCGGTCCGAGCCAATGGGCTTGCCAAACTCCGTCTGGTCGGCGATCACATCCAGCATATCGTCCCGGACCTGGAAGGCGAGGCCGGCATGTTCCGCGTAGGATGCGGCCTGCCGCCGCCGTTCCGGCAATGCCCCGGCGGCAATACACCCCAAATCCACGGCTGCGCCCAGCAGTCCGCCAGTCTTCCGCAGACACAGGTCCCGCTGGGACGCCTCATCATGGGCCAGTCCCTCCACATCCAGTACCTGTCCGGCCACCATACCATCCCCGCCGCAAGCGGCGGAGAGGGTATGGACCGCCTCGATCCGCTGCTCCGCGCTCAGCCCCGGCGCATGGGAGATCAGCCGGAAGGCCTCCGCCTGCAGCGCGTCTCCGGCCAACACGGCCATAGCCTCCCCGTAGACCTTGTGGCAGGTGGGCCGTCCCCGGCGGAGGTCATCATCGTCCATACAGGGTAGGTCATCGTGGATCAGGGAGTAGGTATGGACGCACTCCAGGGCGCCGCCCAGGGGCATGGCCCGCCCAATCTCTCCCCCCAGCGCCTCGCAGAAGGCCAAAACCAGCACAGGCCGCACCCGCTTGCCTCCGGCCAGCAGGCTGTAGCGCATGGCCTCCTGAAGACGGCCATAAGGCCGGTCCCTCAAAAAGAGGTTCTGCAGATACTCCTCCACAGCAGCGCGATACCGATCATATTGAGCCTGAAATGTCTCCATGGTCATTCCTCCGTATCAAAGGGCAGCTCCACCGGCTCCCCATCCGGCCCCTTCTGGAGCTTGACCACCTTCTGCTCCGCCTCGTCCAGCATGGCGGCACAAGCGGAGGCCAGTTTGGTCCCCTCCTCAAAAAGGGCCAGAGAATCCGCCAAGGCCGCATTCCCTCGCTCCAGCTGGGAGACGATCTCCTCCAGTCGAGTCATATTTTCCTCAAATGTCTTGGCTGCTTCTTTCTTTCTTGGGCTCATGGCGTCCCCTCCTCTATTATCGTTTCTTCTACGCGGCACAGCAAACGTCCATCGGACAGGCGCGCCGAGATCCGGCTCCCCACCGGCGCGTCCTCTGTCCGGCGCAAGGGCTGTCCCGTTTCATCAGCAACCAGGGCAAACCCCCGGCCCAACACCTTCAGCGGACTCAGCGCATCCAGCGCGGCCGCCAGCGCAGCCAATTCCTTCCTGGGCCCGGCAAGCCGGGCCAGGGACGCGTGGCACAGTTCCTTCTGAACATGGTCCAGCAGCAGGCGTTTGTCCTGCATCACAGCCATCGGGTCTGTGAGCACCCGTTTGGCGGTCAGACCCGCCAAACGGCGGCGCAGCAGCTCCAGACGCTTACTTTGGCTGCGGATCAAATGGAGCCGCTGGCTCTGCAGGCGTTCCATCAGCTCCGCCTGATCCGGTACCGCCAATTCGGCGGCATGGGAGGGCGTGGCCGCCCGGACATCGGCCACAAAATCGGCGACAGTCACATCCGGTTCATGGCCCACGGCGGAGATGACGGGAATCTCCGAATCATAAATCGCCCGGGCCACCCGCTCATCGTTAAAAGCCCACAGGTCCTCGATGGACCCGCCGCCCCGGCCGGTGATGATCACGTCCGCCACCCGGTGCCGGTTGGCGTAGCGCAGGGCCCCCGCGATCTCCGGCGGAGCCTCCGCCCCCTGGACCCGGACAGGCAGGAGCTTCACCTTTGCCAGAGGGTACCGGCGGCGGAGAATGCGGATCATATCATGGACCGCTGCCCCGGCGGGGGAAGTGATGATGGCAATCGTCTCCGGATATGCGGGCAGGACTTTTTTATGGCTCTCCTCAAAAAGGCCCTCTTTCCAGAGTTTTTCCTTCAGCTGCTCAAAGGCCACATGGAGGTCCCCTACGCCATCTGGGCTGAGCGCTTCACAGTAGAGCTGATAGGTCCCATCCCTGGGGTATACGCTGACCCGGCCCATGGCAATCACTTTCATGCCGTTTTCCGGACGGAAACGGAGGCGAAGGGCCTGCCCCTTGAACATGACGCAGCGGATGGCGCCTCCGGCATCCTTCAGGGTGAAGTAATGGTGGCCGGAGGGATAGAGCTTATAATTGGATATTTCGCCCCGGAGGCTGACGCCGCTTAATTCCGGGATGCTGTCAAGGACCGCTTTGACAAGATGATTCAGTTCGGATACGGTAAAAATATGGTTTTCCATTTCTCTGCCTCCTTCCTGCCGGCAGAACGCAAAGGCAACCGTCAGCCAAAGAAGGGCGCACCAATGTGCGCCCTTCCGCTATTCCGCCGCTTCGCTCCGGACAAAGGTCCCCAAAATCCCGTTGATGTACCGGACGACCTCGGGGCTTTCATACTTTTTGGCGATTTCCACCGCCTCGTTGATGGCCGCGCCATTGGGGATCTCCGGCATGTACAGGATCTCATACATGGCCAGCCGCATAATGGCCCCTGCCACCAGGGGAATCCGCTCGAACCGCCAGCCTCTGGCATATTTCTCGATATACTGATCCAGTTCATAGCCGTGTGCGGCGATGCCCTTTACCAGCTTGCAGATATACGCCTTCTGACTGGGGCCGGGCAGCTCGCCGTAGACCTCATACTCCGGAGCCAGCGCCTCGAAATGCGGACTGCTCAGACGCTGCTCCAGAAGCGCATCGGCAGTCAGGTCCGTAAAGCTCAACTCAAAGGAGAGATGCATGGCGATCTCTCGGGCGACATTTCTAATCATGGGTGATCCTTTTCTCTCTCAATACACACAAACTGCTGTTTCTCACTGGAAACTGACGCCGCCCACATGGACGTTCACAGCCTTCACCGCAAATCCGGTCATGGATTCAATCGCGCCGGACACGCCGCTTTGCAGCTTGCCCGCCACTTCGGGGATAGCGTAGCCATAGCGGATCATGACATACAGATCCACCATCGCGCCGTCCTCGTCCACAGCCAGACGCACGCCGCGGGTCCCGGACTTCTTGGCTGCCACGTTCATCAATCCGCTGATGCCTTCCACCTCGGCGGCGGCTCCGGCGGCCAGAGAGGCCAGCACGTCCTCGGAAATATGGATGCTGCCCAGTTCTTCGGGGTGGGTCATGTAATCTTTGTTCTCGCCCATAAAATATACACTCCTTCGGGGTATAGTGAATTCAACTTTTTTATTGTATCACCTTTTCCCGGAAAATACAACCAGAAATTTTACCGGCCTCCCGCCGGTTCCAGTCTTTTCTTCATATAATACCGGCAGTGTCCCCCGGGGCACTCCTCCAAAACGCCAAAGATCTCATATCCCTGTTTGAGATAAAAATCCTTCGCCTGGAAATCGAAGGTATCCAGGTGGATCAGGGTGCAGCCCGCCTCTGCGGCGACTCGCTCCACCTCCCGCAGCAGCATCCCGCCAGCCCCTTGGCATCGGCAGCTTTCATCCACCCACAGGATATTGATGGCGGCAATATGCCAACAGTACATCTCCGCGATGCAGCCGGCGACAATGCAGCCGTCTTCGTTCACCAGTTTTTTGTTGATGGGTATGAAATCCCGCTCCTGGGTCCTGGGCACTTGGGAATAATTGTACTCCACCAGTCTGCTGCCAATATAGTCAATGTCCTGAGCCGTACCGTCCAGCAATTTCATCATCCCGCCTCCTTTTTCACAGGGCCTGTCCTGTTTTATTGAATCGTAAAGCTGCCCCGCACCAGCAGCACCGCGCCATCGGACGAGGCCACCCCCCGCTCATCCGTCATCAGATACAGGTGGTTCCGCTGAAGGCTCGCCCCGCCGTTGACAACGCCCCCGGAGGTGGCATCCACCAGTCCGGGTGTGGAGGAGGCGGTACACCTGGCCCCACCGGAGCGCAGCAACACCTCGCAGCCCGCCTTGCCGGTCAGGGTCTGCCCGGCGGAGAGGGTTACGGCGGTGTAGGAAGCGGCAGCCCCGCCGCCGCCCAACTCCTCCGCCAGCTGAGCGTTCCGGGCGGCGATGAGGCCGTCCACCTTGTCCATTACCTGGCCGGTAAAGGTTTCCGTAAGATAGCTGAGCGTCACCAGAGGATCGTCCTGTGAGCCCGCACCGCCGGCTGCGGTGGAGGCGATGGCCGTCAGCCCTGCCAGGGCCAGGAGCGTGCAGAAGAAGATGCGAAGTTTTTTCTTGTTCATAAAATGTTCCTTATGTATCATCGTCCGGCAGGCCCGCAGCCAAAGCCTGCGCCCGGCTGCGGGCCCTTGGTTTCGTCTTGACCCGTGATCAAACGAGTCTCTCGCTGTGCAGACCGAAGCTGACCGCGATGGCCGCGTCCACTCTGTCCATCAGTTCCTTGTCCACGCGCCCCATCTTTTCCCGAAGACGGCGCTTATCCAGCGTGCGGATCTGTTCCAATAATACCACGGAATCACGGGTAAGTCCATAGTTTTGTGCTGCCAATTCTATGTGGGTGGGCAGCTTTGCCTTTCCCGTCTGGCTTGTAATGGCCGCCACGATCACCGTGGGGCTGTATCGGTTCCCTGTATCGTTCTGAACGATCAGCACGGGACGGACGCCGCCCTGCTCACTCCCTACCACCGGGCTGAGGTCGGCATAATAGATGTCGCCGCGTTTTACGCTTGTATCCACAAAGTTCACACTCCGCTGGAAGAAGTGCCCGATGTATTCGGACCACTATCATTCTCCCACGCAGCCGCGGATTTTATACGGCTCTCCCCGCCAAAATGAACGGCAAGACCCGCAGGACACCGGGATTCCCTGCCCGAAATATCCTATGCACCCACCCATTGGAATGTTACATTTCCGTTACCGCCGGATGGAGACGGTGGACATTTTCGCCCAAATATGGTATAGTGAGGGCCGTGCACAATCAACCACCAGCGGAAAGTAAAGGAGAATCCATGAAACGAGCCATATCCCTGATCATTACCCTTGCCCTGGTTCTGGCACTGCTGCCTGTTCCGGCCAGGGCCGCATCCAACGCCTATGGCAGCGATGTATGGCTGCGGGACACCGTCCTTCAGGAGGGCGTGACCTACAGCGAAAACATATTCTGGAGCGGCAGCTACAGCAAGCCCCGCCATGAGTACTATTTTACGTATACCCCCGGTATCGGTACCGGTCTGTCCTCCGCCTGGAGCGGCCAGGATCCGCTCCCGGGCACGGATGCCGGCCAGATCCCCTCCTGGATACTGCCGGAGGGGAGCCAGTCTGCCGATGATAGCCAGCCGGAGCCGGACGGCGGCATCTCCGCCGGAGCCTTTAACGATGCCTATCCCGGCGTCCAGACCGGCGTGCGGCCTGTGGCCTCCTATGGCGGGTCCGTCTGCGGCCGGACCACGGCGGGCGAGGCCGCGGCGAAATATGAAAGCCAGGGTTACCGGGTGGTAGGCGCCATCAACGGTGATTTCTACGACACCTCCACCGGCTACCCCCTGGGCATCCTGGTTTCCGGCGGCGAAGTCCTCTCCGGATCCTCGGAGTACTACGCCATCGGTTTCCGCGCCGATGGCACCGCCGTTATCGGCTATCCCAATCTGTCCATTGTGGCCTCCAGTGGAACCAGCAGTCTGAAGCTGGCCTCCCTCAACAAGCCCCGGGTCAGCAAGGCCGGCGTAACCATGCTGACCTATGACTACCGGGATGACCACACCACCGGGTCCTCCGTGGCCTCCGATGGCGTAAACGTGCTGGCCAATATTGTGGGCGGAAAGGCAGCTATTGGCGGAGAGCTGTTTTTACAGGTTACTGAAGTGGCTGAGGACGCCCAGGTCCGCACCCTGGCAGAGAACCAGGCGCTGCTTACCGTTGACGTCAACGGTTATACCGAGGGCGTGGCTTTCCTGCGCTCCCTGACGCCGGGGACGGTGGTTTCCGTTTCCATTACCTCTCCCGATGCCAGCTGGAGCCAGGTTACCGAGGCCATTGGGGCCTACGACCTGCTGGTAAAGGACGGACGGGTCACCGATGGGCTCGAGGCCGGCGCGGCTCCCCGCACAGCCGTGGGCGTGAAGGCTAACGGCGATGTGGTTTTCTACACCATTGACGGCCGCCAGGACAGCGTCAGCATGGGCGCGTCCAAGACGGTGCTGGCCCAGCGGATGATCGAACTGGGCTGTATCGCGGCGGTGAATCTGGACGGGGGCGGTTCCACCACCGCCGTGGCCTCCATGCCGGACGGCAGCGCCGCCAAGCTGCTCAATTCCCCCAGCGACAAGAGCCAGCGGAAGGTCAGCAACCACCTGGTCCTGCTGGCTCCCGGCGGGGCCACCGGCGAACCGGCGGGCGTGTATCTCTCCGCCGCCGCCCCGGCGGTGCTGGCAGGCCATACCGTGAAGCTGGCCGCCAATGTGACGGACACCCACTACTATCCCATCGCAAATCTGCCCGTTACGTACTATGCCACCAGCGGTAAAGTAATGGACGGTGTTTTTACCGCTCCTCAACAGGGAGGCATTGTTTCCGTCACCGCCTTTTATGGGCAATTCTCCGCCCAGCGGGATATCCGGGTGGTAGACGCCCCCGATTCCATATCCATCCGGTCCTCGGACAACGCCTCCGCTGTCAGTATCATTGCGGGGGACTCCATGCAGCTGTCCGTCTCTGCAGCCTATAACCACCGCGCTCTGGAGATTTTCCCGGAGGACGTGAACTGGTCTGTGGACCCCAAGCTGGGCACGATCGATGAACACGGTCTTTTCACCGCCTCCAATCAGGCGGGGAGCGGCACCATCACCGCCACCCGCGGCAGCGTCCGAGCCACCATCCCTGTAACTGTGGAGGCCAACCATCCCTTCTCCGATCTGGATGGACACTGGGCCGAGGCGTATATGGGCCAGCTCTATCAGCAAAAGGTGCTGACCGGCGAGGCGGCGGAGGACGGCAGCCTGTACGCCTATCCCGACAGGAGCCTGACACGGGCGGAGTTCTCTGTGCTGCTGGCCCGGTACCTGGGCATTGACACGGCGGCATATGCCGGAACGGACACCCCCTTCACAGATCTGACCGGCGTGGAATCCTGGGCCGGCGGAGCGATCCGCGCCATGTACAGCCGGGGCATTGTCAACGGCGTGGACGCCTCCCATTTTGCCCCCCAAGCACCCCTGGAGCGGGCCCAGGCGGCAGCCATGCTGGGCCGGGCTCTGGGCCTGACGGAGGCTTCTGCGGAAGAAACGCCGGGGATCGATCCGGGAACAGAGCCGGTGCCGGAACCGGAGCCAACGCCGGAAGAGGACCAGACGCCTCCGGCGGATACGGAAATACCGGGCTGGCTGGTCTCCCGCGCCGATGGAGGGACGGAGCTGTCCCGACAGCTTCTGGCCAACGCCGGACTGCCTGCCGGCTTTGACGATTATCCGGACGCCAGTCAGGTGCCGGAGTACGCGCAGATGTATTTCCGCATCCTGATTGCCAAAGGCGCACTGGACAGCCGGGACGGAAAACTTCTGCCCGCCGCATCCATAACCAGGGCAGAGATCTGCAAGGCGCTGGTCGTCATGCAGGCAAAATAAGGCGGACGACAGAGCAAGCGCCGGGCGGGGATTCCCGTCCGGCGCTTTGCGCGGAAATTTGCCCCAGCAGCACAGACTGTATAAGGGCATATCTTCGCACGGATTCTGCCCCTAGGAGATCGTATATCACAAAAACTGATTTCCCCGGCTTTATCCATTCTCCTACTTGCACAATCCAGAGAAAGCTGGTATAATTTCATTCGGAGTGTTTCCTCCGCCCAAAATCTTATTCATATGGCGGTCTTTGCCGCCTTGATCAGAAAAGAGGAGTCAGCATGAGCAAGAAGCCAAAAAAGGAAAAAGAGCCAAAAGCAGAGAAAGCGCCGAAAATGAAAGTCTGTCCTTCCTGCAAGGAGGAGATCCCCAAAAAGGCAAAAGTCTGTCCCCACTGTGCGGCAAAGCAGAAACAGAATATCCTTCCCCTCCTGCTGGCCCTGGTGCTGGTTTTGGTTGTGGGCGCCGGCGTTTCCATTGTGGTGTTCCATTTCCCCATCGCACCTCCTTTTGATTTACCTTTCGGCACGAAATCCATTTCTGACACTATGCTGGGACAGACAATGGAATTGTCGAAAAAAGAGGAGAAAGCCGTGCTGGCCGTTTTCGAGGAATGCGGCTTCACGGAGATTACGGATGTGAGGACTCTTTCCTCCGGCGAGGCAAGTTCCACCTATGCCGTCAATGACCGAGATACCTCCCGCTATATGGAGCCGGGTAAAACTATTGTGGTGGAGCTGGAAAACGAGGATAAGACGGTAACGTCCATTAGCTGCGATGGCAGCGACATCTACCGGGACGGCGAAGCCGTGGCGCCCGTTACGGACTTTTACATGGGCTTGGAGCAACGGGACGCTCTTCTGTCGGTGTGCCTGTCCGCCGTGAAAGCCCGGTTGGATCTCCCCGAGACCGCCGTCTTCCCCGCCAAAAGCAAATGGACCTATACAACAGACGGCGACAAGGTGACCGTCCAATCCACCGTAACCGTCAAAAACGCCTCCGGACAAGAGGAGACCCGTCCCTTTATCGTGGAATTTGAAAAGGGTGATTTCGTCTCCATGTCCTTTGTTGAGACAGAAACGGAATAAGCGCATAAAAACAGGGCGGATCGGCTGATCCGCCCTGTTTTTATGCAGTAAAAGGAGCCTTCTCGCTGCACTTTGATATTCCGCCTGCACTTGAGAAACGGTAAAACAGTCCTCCTGCTCATATTATTCCTTGATTTTATGTGCAGTGATAATTGTATAGCTATGCGCATTCACGGCTATGTTGTAATTATCTGCAACCACATACCAATTTTTACCTATTCTCTCAATTTTTGCTGTTTTGTCTAAAATCCGCACTTTGCTCCATTGGACAACATCATCTGTTTCGATCTGGCAGTTCCTTTTTATTCGCTCTGCACCCATTTCTGTTGTGTGAAGTTTATCAATATTTTCAATTAACCTATTCATTTTAATATCCCCGCACTTCAAGCTTATTTCTTATATACTACTACATATTCACCCGATGCACTGTTCGTTCTGCTGCAAGGCTTTCAGAAATTATGTAAAACAGATAATTATATAATATGATTATAATAGTAATCATCAAAATCCATAGGATGCTGCAGGGGCGGATATCATCCGCCCGCATGATCACGCGGCGCATGCCGGCAGAGCGAGCGGTAATACCCACCTCTACAAGCCGCTGGCAGAAGTTCTGATGATTGCTACAATCAATATATTGCCATACCAAAAGCCAGAAGGCGCATCCTTCTGGCTTTATCCTTGCCATCTACACAGGCAATCGTATGGCAGCTGTACCGGGGCAGGAACCGAAAACATACGGAAAAAGGATCATACCGCTATGCCGTCTACACCCGGCCCCTGGCCAAGCTTCATATCAAGCATCTATTCCCCGGCTGGTCAGGTACTTCTTGACCATCAGCGCCACCTTGAAGGTAATCGCATCGTCAAACTCCCGCAGATCCAGGCCGGTGAGCTTTTTGATCTTCTCCAGGCGATAGACTAGCGTATTGCGGTGAACAAACAATTTCCGAGCCGTTTCGGAGACGTTAAGGTTGTTCTCGAAAAATTTATGGATGGTGAACAGCGTCTCCTGGTCCAGCGAATCAATGGGGTTCTTCTTAAAGACTTCCACCAGGAACATCTCGCACAAGGTAGTCGGCAGCTGGTAAATCAGGCGGCCAATGCCCAGGTTTTCATAGTTGATGATGTACTTCTCTGTGTCGAAAACCTTTCCCACCTCAATGGCGATCTGGGCCTCCTTATCGCTCTTGGCCAGATCCCGCAGATGCAGGGCCACGGTGCCAATAC